>DSDS01000150.1 GCA_011048585.1 Desulfurivibrio alkaliphilus
GGGGGCAGTTGGGGCAGCGATCCTGGGCCAGTCTGGTCCAGTCGGGCGGCGGCAAGTCGTCCCGCAGCAGAGTAATCGTGCGGGAGTCGAAACGCGGGTCCAGAGCCACCGAGGCGTTGGCGGCCAGGGTGAAACGGTAGCTGATCTGGAACTGGGAGGTGGTGACCATGCCGGCTATCATACCTGAAAGGGGCGGTCGATGAAAGCATTGTTGATAGTGCTGCTGCTGGTCTGGTTTTTGGGGGTGATTTACGGCCTCTGCAAGGCCCTGCCCCCGGGGATCTCCATCACCGGCCCCTGGCGGGATGGCGAAGGGCTGACTTTTCTCCATGACCTCAGCTATGAGCTGGACGGTCGCCGGGTCCAGGAGGAACGGATAGTGGCGGCGATGCTGGCCGAAATTGCCCGGGCCGAGCAGTTTGTCGTGGTCGATATGTTTCTTTTCAACCGTTGGGGGGCGGAATGGGACGGGGGCGACGGCCTGGCCCCAACCCGCTCCTCCCCGGTGGAGCGGGTTACCGAGGCCCTGGTGGCCGCCCGGCAAGCCCGGCCCCGGTTGGCGGTGATGTTTGTCACCGATGAAGTCAATACCGGTTACGGCTCCTATCCCGAGCCCCACCTGGCCCGCCTGGCCGCCCGTGGGGTCGAGGTGGTGGTCACCGACCTGAGCCGATTGCGCGATTCCAACCCCATCTATTCCGGGCTCTGGCGCTCCCTGCTGCAGTGGTGGCGTCCGGTGGAGGGTCGGGGCCGGTTGCCCAACCCCATGGCCCCCGAGGCTCCGGCCATGGGCCTGGCTTCCTGGCTTAAACTGCTCAACTTCAAGGCCAATCACCGCAAACTGCTGCTCACCGAGAAGGCGGCCCTGGTCGGTTCGGGCAATATCCACGATGCCTCCGCCCGGCACAGCAATATCGCTTTTCTGGCCTCCGGGGAGATTGTCGGCGATCTGCTGGCCGGCGAACTGGCGGTGGCACGGTTTTCCGGGCACGATTCCCCGGCATCGGCAATGGTGGCGGCGGGGCCGCCCGGTGGTGGCCGGTTCCGGGGTGACGGGAGCGGGGCGGTGGCGCCCGGGGAGGTCGGCGGGGAGATGGGAGGAACCAGGGTCAGGGTGCTTAGTGAAGGGGCGATCGGGCAGCAGTTGCTGGCCGCCCTTCAGGCGACCCGGCCGGGGGACCTGATCTGGATGGGGCAATTTTACCTGACCGATCGCCGGGTCATGGCCGCCCTGGTGGCCGCCGTCCGCCGGGGGGTCGAGGTCCGCCTGATTCTCGACCCCAGCCGCGACGCCTTCGGTCGAGATAAACGGGGAATTCCCAACCGCCAGAGCGCGGCCCGCCTTAAGGCCGCCACCGATGATCGCCTGCGGATTCGCTGGTATGACACCCGGGGAGAGCAGTTTCATGTCAAGCTGACCATGGTGCAACGGGGGGATCGGGTGGTGATTATCGGCGGCTCGGCCAACCTCACCCGGCGGAACCTGGCCGACTACAATCTGGAGACCTGCCTTGAGATCCAAGCCGGAGTGGAGGCGGCGGTCTCGGTGGCGGTGGCCGACTTCTTTCACCGCCTATGGGAAAATCGGGCCGGTGAATATACCCTCGACTATTCAGCTTTTGCCGAAAAATCAGCGGGTAAGGCGGCCTTGGCGGCCTGGCAGGAGTTGAGCGGCATGGGGACCTTCTGATGAGCTGGATCTATCCAGCCCTGCTGGGAGCGGCCGTGGCGGCGCTGGTGACCACCTTTTTCTGCCTGAAAAGGGAGCGGAGGCGGCTGCGGCGGCGGACGGAGGCGGCCCTTTACCGCCAGCTTGAGGAGTTTTTCGCTATTTTTCAGGCCGTTGAGGGCGGAGCCTACGTTGCCGACATGGAGAGCCATGAGATTCTGGCCATCACCGGCCGGAATCAGGAGCTGTTCGGCTCGAACCTGGTGGGCAGCAAGTGCTACGAACGGGCCGGTCTGGGGGGTGGGCGGGGCCCCTGTCTCTTCTGCTCCAACCGGATCCTGGTCAATCCCGACGGCACTCCGGCCCGGCCGGTGGTCCGCGAATTCCGCAACCCCGCCGACAACCACTGGTACCTCTGCATCGACCGGGCCATCCACTGGCCCGACGGGCGCCTGGTCCGCCTGGAGATTGCCATCAATATCACGGCCCGTAAGCAGGCCGAGGAAAATCTACGGCGCAGTGAACATAACTTCCGGGAGTTGGTTGAGAACTCCCTGGTGGGGATCCTCCTGGTCCAGGATGGGGAGATCGTCTACCAGAATCCCGAGCAGCGCCGCCTGCTGGGCAATATGCCCAACTCGCTGCTGCTCAAGGATTTCACCGCCATCCACCCCGAAGACCTGGCCAAGGTCCGGGAGAGTTACCGGAAGATCAACAGCGGAGTGGTCGCCCAAGCTGATCTGGAATTTCGCCTTTACAGCGGTGGGCGACGGCGGGAGGGTGAACTGGTCTGGGTTTATTGCCGGGCCCGGCCCATCGATTTTCAGGGGCGCAAGACCATGCTGATCAGCATGGTGGATATCAGCCAGGCCAAGGAGTTGGAGCGCCTGGTACGGGTACAGGACAAGATGTCTTCCCTGGGAAGGGTGGCCGCCGGGATGGCCCACGAGATCCGCAATCCCCTCTCGGGGATCAATATCTACCTGGGCACCCTTCAGCGGATGTACGACCGTCCTGAAATGCGGGCCCGGGTGGAGGAGATTTTTCAACGGCTGATGGCGGCTTCCGCCAAGATCGAGGCGGTGATCCAGCGGGTGATCGACTTTGCCAAGCCCGGCCAACTGCAGGTCCGGGCGCTTGATCCCAACCAGCCGGTGGCGGCGGCCCTGGAGCTGGCCACGGTAATCCTGGAGCGGCACGGCATTGTGCCGGAGCTGGAAGCGGCGGCCGAGTTGCCCCTCTGCCGGATCGATCGCCAGCAGATCGAACAGGTGCTGCTCAACCTGCTGACCAACAGCGCCGAGGCGATGGAGCAACTGCCCCCGGGGGCCCGACGCCTCCTGCGGGTGCGGACCCTGATGGCGGAGGGTATGGTCGAGATCCGGGTGGATGACAGCGGCCCCGGTATTCCGGCCGGGGTCCGGGAGCGGATCTTAGATCCCTTTTACACCACCAAGGGCGACGGGACCGGGATCGGGCTCAATATCAGTCATCGGATCATCAGCGATCACGGGGGTCGTTTGGAGGTGGCAAAGAGTGATCTGGGCGGGGCCCGTTTTCGGGTTATGCTGCCGCCGGAGAGTGGGATGAGAAAAACGTGACAACCGGGCGAGGTTGTGGGAAAATGGCGCTGAAAGGGGTTGTTGCGGAGCGGTTAGCGGGTAAAAAGCGGGAGGTTGCCGGGATGATTGCCGAGAAAAGCACCTTGTTTGAGGAACTGCGCCACCTTAATCTCCTCCTGGTCGAGGACGATGAGCTGTTGCGCAACTCGCTGGAGCTTTTTTTTGAAAACGAGGGCTGCCGGCTCCTGGCCCGGGGAAGCGCCGAGGAGGGTTTGAGTGTTCTGCGGCAGCAGCCCTTTGATGTGGTGATCACCGATTTCCGCCTGCCGGGGATGAATGGCCTGGATTTTCTGCGCGCCCTGCAGGAGTTGCAGCCCGACGCCCAGAAGATCCTGCTTACCGCCTATATGAATGAAAACGTGCTGGCCGAGGCCTTTCGGCTCGGGGTACACGAGTTTATCGAGAAGCCGCTGTCCACCGACGATGTCGAGGACGCCCTGGTGCGGATTCTCAACCGCCGGGGCGGGGCGGGGAAGATTTGCCAATAGTGGATAAGGGTGTGATTTACTGCTGATCTGTGCTATATTGCTAGCAATATCTCGGCCCGCCGGGTTTTCCGCCGGGCCGTTAACTTTAGACCAAGGAGAATATTCCCATGACCCAGGCAAAAACAGGTGACAAGGTTCAGATCCACTACACCGGCAAGCTGACCGACGGTACCGTCTTCGACTCCTCCCAGGACCGTGAGCCCCTCTCTTTCACCCTCGGCGGCGGCGAGGTGATTCCCGGATTTGACAAGGCGGTGGAAGGGATGAAGGTGGGGGAGGCCAAAAACGTTACCATCCCCGTGGACCAGGCCTACGGTCCCCGTCTCGACCAGCTGATTATCGAGATCCCCCGCAGTCAGGTGCCGCCGGATCTTAGCCCCGAAGTGGACCAGAATCTGCAGATGAGCGGCCCCAACGGAGAGATCGTGGTGGTCCGGGTGGTGGAAGTGGCCGCCGACTCCATCAAGCTGGACGCCAACCCCCCCCTGGCCGGCCAGGATCTCAATTTCGACATCGAGCTGGTGGCCATCGCCTAAAAAGGCGGGGTTTGCTTCGGGGCTAATTCCGATCGTAGGTGAGCCGGGGCTGCCGGCCGCGATCTTTGCCCCGCTCCGCCCGCGTCATCTGCTCGGCGGCCTTAGCCCCGAAGACCAGTTTGCCCAGCTCGACCACCACCCTTTTCAATTCGTCGGATTGGGCGCTCAACTCCTCGGCTGCTGCGGCCGCCTCTTCGGCCGCCGCAGCCACCCTTTGGGTGGCGTCGGCGTTTTCGTTGGTAGCCTCGGTGATCTGCTGCACTCCCTTGGCTTGCTGGTCGGTGGCCTCGGTGATGGCGCTGTTTTTATCCCCGATGATGGTGGCGGTCTCGACGATGTCGTCGAAATCGCTGTTGACCCTCTTAAGGGAGCCGGCGCAGGAGGTTATCCGGGCCACGGTGGTGTCCAGCAGCTGCTGGATCTGATTGGCCTCCTGGGCGGTCTTCATCGCCAGGTTCTTGACTTCGTCGGCCACCACCGCGAACCCCGCCCCCGCCTCACCGGCCCGGGCCGCTTCCACCGCCGCGTTGAGGGCCAGCAGGTTGGTCTGGAAGGCGATGGAATCGATGGTGGAGATGATCAGCCGGATCTGGCCGCTATCCTTTTCGATCTGGGTCATGTTCTCGGTCAACTCCGCCAGGGCCTTGAGTGACTGACCCGACTTTCTGATGTTTTCCCGCATCAATACCTCCGAGCCTTTGGTGAGCTCCACGGTCTGGGCGCTCTGGCCGGCGATCTCCTCCAGGGCCGCCGAGGTTTCCTCGACGCCGCTGGCCTGTTCCGAGGCGGTATCCGACAGGGATTGACTGCTGGCCGAGATCTCGTTGGCGGCGGCGGCCACCTGGGTGGAGCTGCTGTCCACATCCCGGGCCGCCCTTTCCAGAATCCGGGAGAGCCGGATGGTTAACGGCCAGGTCACCCCGATCCCGAAGGCCAGGCCGCCCATGATCACCGCAAGGACCCTGATTCTCAAGCCCCAGACCGTGGCCAGCAGGCCTTCGTCGGTGACCAGATTGGCCCGGGCGTGCTCGCGGGTACGGTGAAGAACGGCCTGCACCTCCTCCAGGGCAGTCAGGGTCTCCTGGGAGTAGGTGGCCTGGGCGGCCTGGTATCCTGTCAGGTTGCCGTCCAGCCAGGCCAGGGTGTCGTCCAGGGCGGCCAAGGTGGCCTGGGCGGCGGGGATGGTGCGGTCGTTGAGCAGGTTCATGGCGGTCTGTCGTTGCCCCTTGGTCAGCCACTGGTTGATTTCGTCCACGCTCTGGTGCAACTCGGCATGGGGGCGTTCCACCGCGTTCCAGAAAGCGGCCAGTTCCGGGCTCTGCCGGCGGCGGTCACTGAAATCATCGGAGTAGAGCCAGCGCCCCAGGCCGCAAAGGCGGGGGTCGGTCTCGACGTCAACGCTGGTAACCGCGGGATCAAGAAATACATCCTTGATGGTATTGACCCAGTTAAGGTGGGCGATCTTGATCTCGCGCAGGAAGTTGGTCAAATGGTGATCGGCGGGTCGAAACTGGTCGCCGATTTTGCTCGCCGTCTGGTGGAGGCGTTCATGGGGTTGTTCAAGCTCCCGTAGCAGGGGAGCCAGGCTGGGGAGCAGGGCTTCGGCCGCTTGCCGTCCCTCGCCGTAGAGCCAGCGCCCCAGGGCGCACTGGCGATGGTCGGTGGCCACGTTCAGCTGGGTGACCGAGTCGTCGGTGAAGAGGGTGGCCAGCTTATTGGCCCAGCCCAGGTGGTCCGCTTCCAGCTGGGCCAGGGTCGAGTCCAGCCGGTTGCTGGCCGCCATCTCGTGGGCATCCCGGGTGATGAAGTTGACGCCGATGAAGCTGGCCAGCCCGCTGAGGATCAGCAGGGCGATCATCGCCAGAAACCCCAGGGATATCTGTTGCTTGATCGTAAGGTTACCGATCAGTGGATTGACTATTCTGACTATGCCGTTCAACATGGGGCGCCTCGTTACGGTTGTCGGGTCATGGTAAACAGGGTATCCAGTTTCAATTCGCAGAACAGCTCATGGATGGGGCCGGGCAGATTGACCACGGCCAGTTTTGCCCCCTGGCTGGTCAACGCTTTGTAGAGCAGGAGGATTTTGCCGATTCCCGAGCTGCCGATATGTTGAACCCGGCCGCAGTCGATCTCCACCTCCTTGAGCGTTGCCAGGGGTAATTGTTTGAAACAGCTTTTCAGCTCTTCAGCACCCTTCTCGTTCACGGTCCCCTGGATGGAGATACGAACCTTGTCGGCCTGCTGGCTGGTTTCGATCTGCATGGATGGCTACTCCTCGTCGGCCAAATGCTTTGATTCCAGGTGATTTCCCGGCTTGCGCTGCCCATATTGTCGCAGGTTGACAACCCTATCAGCATACAATTAAATAATTGTATCGGTAAAGCATTTTTTTACGGTTTTACTGAATGTTGCCGGGGTCGTTTTGCTGCTGGCGGTTATTCTTGACGAAGATTGTCAACTCGCGTTAGTTGTGGGACGGGCCGTTTTGTCCTGATGGATGGAAGAGATGGATGGTATGCTCAAGATGTGGCCGCAAAGTGCGAGCCCGGGCCGAAAGCGATTGGTTAAGAGGAGAGCGTCGATGGTTGAAACTGGGAGTTTGCGACGATTGTTGATGGTGCTGCTGGCTTGGGGTCTACTCACCCCCGGGATCGTCGGGGCTGCCGATTTTCCCCGGAGTCCCACCGACGGCTTCACCGTGCAGTTGAGCGCCTGGGCCGAAGAGGAGGTCAACAACGATCTGCTGACCGCCACTCTGGCCGTTGAGCGCGGTGGCACCGACAGCGCCCGGCTGGCCGCCACGGTGGCCGGCATCATGCAGCGGGCGTTGGCCGAGGCCGAGCGTTATCCTGCGGTCAAGGTCAGAACCGCCGCCTATGCCACCCAGCCTGTTTACGGGCGGCGGGAGGGGGTCAGCCAGCGGACCGGCTGGCTGGTTCGGCAGCAGTTAAGCCTGGAAAGTACCGACATCGAGGCGGCCGCCGCTCTGATCGGCCGCCTGCAGGCCATGGACCTGCAGCTTACGGGGATGAGCTTCACCGTTTCCGATTCGCGGCGGGAGGCCAGTCGGGCCAAGTTGACCGCCGCCGCCATCGATGCCTGGCGGACCAAGGCGGAGGCGGTGGTGAAAAGGCTGGGGGGGCGGAGTTGGCTGCCCCACGAACTGCAAATTCAGGATGATTATTACCAGCCGGTTCGGCCCATGCTGGCCCGGGGCGAGACTGTCCTCTCCGCCGAGGCGGTTGCCCCCGCCATCGAGGCGGGCAGCTCGAAGATCCGGATCACGGTCAGCGGGACCGCCTGGGGCCGTTGAGGGGATAAAAACTGAACATGGATATGGTGCCCCCGGCAGGAATCGAACCTGCGACTCCAGGATTAGGAATCCTGTGCTCTATCCCCTGAGCTACGAGGGCTGGCGCCGATAAGGTCGCGGATGGCGGTTTTAGGCGGCAAAAAAATGCCCGGTTTCCGCTTGAAGAGAAGGGCTTTTTAGCATACCGACGGGGAAAAAACAAGGACACGATGAAGTTGGCCACGGCGGAACAGATGCGGGAGTGTGACCGGCTGGCCACCACCGCTTTCGGGATAGCCGGCCTGACCCTGATGGAGAATGCCGGTCGGGGAGCGGTGGAGGTGTTGGTCCGGCGTTTCGGGCCGGTGGCCGGCCTGGAGATTGTGCTGCTGGCCGGTCCCGGCAACAACGGCGGTGACGCCCTGGTGATGGCCCGGCTGCTTCACCAGCTGGGGGCGCGGCCCTGGGTGGTGCTGTTGGCCGATCCGGCAAGGATCAGCCCCGATGCGGCGGCCAATCTGCTGCGGTTAAGGGAGGTGGCTCTGCCGGTGGAGGTGGTCGCCGACGAGGCAGGTCTGGCGAAGGTGGCCCGGCGGGTTATGGCCTGCGGCCTGGCGGTGGATGGTATTTTCGGGACCGGCCTGAGCCGTCCCTTGAGCGGTCTTTTCTTGGCGGCGGTCCGCCTGCTCAACGATTTTCCCGGCCCGGTCCTGGCGCTGGATGTCCCCTCGGGCCTCGACAGCGACAGCGGCGAGGTGCTGGGGGAGGCGGTTAAGGCCGCTTGCACCGTCAGCTTCGCCCTGGCCAAACCGGGCCTGGTTCTGCCGCCGGGTAACCGGTGGGCCGGGGAGGTGGAGGTGGTGGATATCGGCATGCCGCCAGGGGTTTACGACCGGGTGGCCATTGACCTGGAGTTGTTGACCGCTCTTAAGCTGGCTCCCTGGCTCCCCCGGCGAGCGGCGGAGTCCCATAAGGGTAGTTTTGGCCATCTGCTGCTGCTGGCCGGTTCCCAAGGGAAAACCGGGGCCGCCCTGCTGGCGGCCCAGGGGGCCCTGCGGGGCGGAGTCGGCTTGTTAAGTGCCTGTGTGCCTCTGCCCCTGTTGCCGATCTTTGCCACCGCGCTGCCGGAGCTGATGACTATTCCCCTGCCGGGCTCCGACCGGGCCCCGGGGGTGGCGGATCTGGAGGCGGTGCGCTCGGCCCTGGCCGGCAAGAGCGCTTTGGTGCTGGGACCTGGGTTGGGGACGGCCCCGGAAACCGTGGAGCTGGTAAGGACTCTTTATCGGGAACAGGCTTTGCCCATGGTGGTGGATGCCGATGCCCTCAATATCCTGGCCCGCACTCCGGAGATTCTGGGCCAGGCCGCTGGCCCCCGGATTCTGACCCCCCATCCCGGAGAGATGGCCCGCTTGCTGGGCCTGAGCGGCGCCCAGGTGCAGGGTCAGCGGCGGAGGTGGGCGGAAAAGCTGGCCCGGGAACAGGGGGTCTGGGTGGTTCTGAAGGGGGCCGGCACGGTTATCGCCGCCCCTGGTGGCGCCGTGGCGCTTAATCCCACCGGTAATCCCGGCATGGCCACCGGTGGGATGGGGGATGTGCTGGCCGGCCTGATCGGCGGCCTGCTCGCCGCGGGGGTGCCCCTCCGGCGGGCCGCCTGCCTCGGCGTTTATGTCCACGGAGCGGCCGCCGACCTGCTGGCCGCCGACTTTAATCTGGATTTTGGCTTTACCGCCTCGGAAGTAGCGACAAAAATTCCGGCGGCCTTTAATCGGCTTCTGGTCGAAGGACGATCGGGACAACCTGGATAAGGAGAAGAGAGACGATGCCTGTTGCGCGAGAGATCATGAGTCGGGAAGTGGTGACGGTGGGTCCCGAGATGCCGGTGGAGGAGCTGGCGGCCCTGCTGTGGGCCAAGAGGATCAGCGGGGCGCCGGTGGTGGACGGGGAGGGTCGGCTGGTGGGAGTGGTGACCGAAAGCGACCTGATCGATCAGGCCAAAAAATTGCACATTCCCACCGCCATCGCCATCCTGGAAGCGGTGATCTTTCTGGAAAGGGGCCGGAAAGTGGAGCAGGAGGTCAGCAAGATGGCTGGCAGTCGGGTGGGTGACATCTGTGCCAAAAATCCGGTGACCGTGGCCCCCGATACCCCCCTGGATGAGATCGCCACCATCATGGCGGAAAAGCATCTGCACACCCTGCCGGTTATGGAGCATGAGCACTTGGTGGGGGTAATCGGCAAATCCGATATCATTCGCACCCTGGCCCGGCCCCCCCAGGGTTGATCAGAGCCGGACCTGGATCAGCCCCCGCAGGGAGTTGCCGATATAGATTGCCTCGGCGGTGGTCAGATCCTCCGGGCGTAAGGTTTCTTCGTAAAGGGGCGGGTCGTCACTCCGCAGCAGGTGGCGGCGCAGCACGCCGTTAAGCAGGCCGGCGGTCAGCGGCGGGGTCAATAGCCGCCCCCGGCGCCGGACAAAAAGATTGCTCACCGCCCCCTCGCTCAACTCTCCCCGTCTGTTGGTGAACAGCACCTCGCAGTATCCCGCCGCCAGGGCCCGGCTTCGCTCCTCATCATAGAGGCGGCGCCGGCTGGTCTTGTGGTAGAGCAGGTAGTACTCCGGATCGGTGGTCGCGCTGGAGATGCTCACCCGCGGCAGCGATTCGGTTTTGCCCAGGGGCAGATCCTGCCAGGTAAAACAGCCCCGGGCGGTGAAAGGGGAGTGTTCAAGCTCCAGCTCGCCATCCTTGGCCAGGGTAAGGCGGACCCGCTGGGGGGCGGTGAAGGTTTGCGCCAACTGCCGCAACCCCCGACGAACCTTCTCCTCTTCGACGTAAAATCCCAGCATGGCGGCGGAGGTAAACAGCCGCTCCAAGTGCAGTTCCAGCAAAAGGTAGCCCGCTTGCGGCCGCCAGAGCATGGTTTCGATCAGGAGAAAGGGGGGAGTCGGCTGGCTGAGGAATTTGCCCTTGAGCAGGCACTCCTGCCACTCCCGCTCCGGGTCGGAGTCGTAAACGATACCCGAGCCGATCCCCATGCACGCCTTTTCCGGTCGTTTCATGGTCACGGTGCGGATCGGCACGTTGAAAACCATCTCCGCTCCGGCGGGGCTGATAAATCCCAGGGCGCCGGTATAGACCCCTCGGGGTTCACTTTCCAGCTCCCGGATGATCTCCATGGTCCTGATTTTAGGGGCGCCGGTCACCGAGCCGCAAGGGAACAGGGCGTGGAAGATTTCCGCCAGGCCAACCCCGTTTCGCAACTTCCCCTGGATGGTGGAGGTCATCTGGTGCAGGGTTTCGTAGCTCTCCACCTCAAACAGGGCCGTGGTCCTGACCGAACCGGGACGGCAGATCCGCCCGAGGTCGTTGCGTAACAGATCGACGATCATTACGTTCTCGCTGCGGTTTTTGCTGTCCTGGCGCAGGAAATCGACCAGGGCCCCATCCTCCTCGGGGGTCATGCCCCGGCGGACCGTTCCCTTCATCGGTCGTACCAGACAGGCATCTCCCCGCTTGCGGAAAAAAAGCTCCGGTGAGAAGGAGAGGGTGGTTTGCCCGCCCAGCTTAACCAGGCCCGCGTAGCAGACCCGCTGGTTGCGACGCAGGGCACGGTAAAGGTCGTTGACCGACTGTGCAATGGTTTGGCACTGCTTGAGGGTGTAGTTGACCTGGTAGGTGTCGCCGGCGGCGATATATTGCCGAATCCTTTGGATATGCTCCTGGTATTGGGCCGGGGCAATACTCAGGCGCGGGGGGGTTGGCCGTGCCCGGCCGGTGGCGCTTTTGGCCGTTGTCTCCTCCGGAAGCGGGGCATTGTCGGTGCCCGGGGTTTCACCTCCCGCTACGGCGGTGCCTTGGAGGTGGTCGTAGATGATGGGCCGATCAAACACCCCCAGCAGGGCCAGTGGCTGTTTTGTCTGTGGCAGCAGGGGGGAAAGGCGGGGTTCCAGCAGGTAACCCAGTTCGTAGGCGAACCAGCCCGCCAGATAGTGGCCCCGGCCCAGCTCGGCCTCCAGGGCGGCGAAAAAATCGGCGGCCCGGGTTTGCGGGGTCATGGTCAGGAGCTTGCGCGGACGAAGGAACAGCAGGGAGCGGTGGTTTTCCGGGGAGATTCTGGCACTCTCCAGCAGGACGAAGCTCTCTTGCCCCCCCAAAAAATGGAGAATGGAGTCCAGTTGCCGGTCGGTGAAGGGTCGGCCCGGTTTGCCTTCTGGAATTACTTGCTGGCGCATGAGGGGCTTTTTAAGGCCTGCGACCGGGATTGGCAAGAAGAAAAGCGGCGCTGACTAATCCTGTTGCGGCAGCAAGGGTAATACTTTATATAAATTGGAGTTTCCCTAATGAAATCCATTTCGCCATGACGGCCGAAGAAACCGGTTGGCGGCCGCCCCTTTTAACCTGGAGGAGACCATGCTGATTGAAGACTGGATGGCCAAGAACGTTTTGACCGTTGATGAAAATACCTCGCTGATGCGGGCGACCCGGATCATGAAGGAAAACGCCATTCGCCGTTTGCCGGTGGTTTCCCATGGCAAGCTGATCGGCATCGTCACCGATCGTGATGTCAAGGATGCCTCGCCCTCCAAAACCGCCACCCTGGATATTCACGAGCTTTACTATCTGCTTTCGGAAATGAAGGTTAAGGACGTGATGACCGCCTCGCCCCTGACCCTGCGGGGCAAGGACAGCCTGGAGCTGGCGGCGGTGATCATGCTGGAGGACAAGATCTCCGGCCTGCCGGTGGTTGATGACACCGGCCATCTGGTGGGGCTGCTCAGCGAGACCGATGTTCTGCGAGCCTTTGTCCGCAGCACCGGGATCAAGGATGGCGCCCGCCGCTACACCTTCGACCTGCCCGACTCCCCCGGGTCGGTGACCAGGGTGGTTGAAACCCTGCGCCGATTCGAGGCCCGGGTGATCAGCGTCTTGACCTCCTTCGAGGACGCCCCCGAGGGAATGAAGCGGGTGTCGATCCGGGTTACCGTGGCCGATCAGGCTGTGGGCGAAGAGTTGGACCGCGAGCTGCTGGCCAACTTCACGGTGGTTGATATGGGGATTGACGACGTTAAAAATCGCCCCCGCAAGTAGTCGTTTTTTCAGCCCTCGGCCGGCAAGGAGCGTTCCGCTTCCGTTGGCGCGGGGGGTGGGGCCAGCAGGGCCGGGGGCAGATTGTCGGTGCGGAAGGCCTCCCAGGAGACGCGGACCCCCTCCTCCCCGGGATCGCCGATGGCATTGTTGATCGGCATCAGCACCACCCCCGGCGGTCGGGGAAACTCCGCCGCGGCCAACTGTCCCTTGGCCTCCCGCATAAAGGCCAGCCAGATCGGCGCGGCGGTGCGGCCGCCCCCTTCGTTGCTGCCCAGGGTGGTCATCCGGTCGAATCCAACCCAGACCCCGGCCACCAGCTCGGAATTGTAGCCGATAAACCAGGCGTCCATGTAGCGGTCGGTGGTGCCGGTCTTGCCGGCGGCGGGAATGCCCAGGCTGCTGACGGCGCGACCGGTACCCTCCTTAATCACTCCCTCCAGCAGCCTGGTCACCTGGTAGGCGGTGCGCTGATCCAGGGCCCGCGTCGTGCCGGGACGGGCCTGTTCCAGCAGAATGCCGCGCCGGTCCTTGATACTCTTGATAAAAACCGGTTGCTGGTAAAAGCCGCCGTTGGCAAAGGCGGCGTAGGCGGCGGTCAACTCCAGCACTGATAGTTCGGAAGAGCCAAGGGCCAGGGAGAGATTGTCGGCCAGGGGGCTGGATATCCCCAGCCGGTGGGCCAGATCGACCACCGGCCTGATCCCTGTCTCCTGCAAAATTTTGATGGTCACGATATTGCGCGAGTAAACCAGGCCGTCACGCAGGGTGGTGGGGCCGTGGAAGCGGTTGCTGAAATTCCGCGGCTCCCAGACCTGGCGCGGGCCGGCTCCCCGCAAGCTGATCGGCTCATCGATGATGATATCCGCCGGGGTCATCCCCTTCTCCAGGGCGGCGGCATAGATGATGGGCTTGAAGGCGGACCCGGGTTGGCGCCGGGCCTGGATCGCCCGGTCAAACTGACTTTCACTAAAGTCGATGCCGCCACTGACCGCCTTGACCAGCCCGGTTTTGGCCTCCATGGCAATCAGTGCGGCCTGGGGCCGTGCCGCGGCCTGGGCCCCTCGCCTTCGTTTTTCCCAGTCGCGAATTCCCTGCTCCACCGCCTTTGCCGCGCTCCGCTGCAACTCCTGATTCAGACTGGTGTGGATCCGCAGGCCGCCCTCATAGAGCATCTGCCGGCCATAGCGCTGTTCCACCTGATTCTTTACCTGCTGCAGAAAATAGCCGTTTTCCGGGGCAATACCCTGGGGAGGCGCCCAGAGCAGGGGGTGCAGGTAGGCCCGGCGGGCGGCGGTGGGGGTGATGTAGCCCTCCTCGGCCATCCGGTTAAGCACGTAGGCCTGCCGTCTTTTGGCCAGGGTGTACTGGCGGAAGGGGGTATAGCGGCTGGGGGCCTGGGGCAGGCCGGCCAGCAGGGAGATCTCCGCCAGATTGAGCTCGGCGGCGGATTTGGCGAAGTAGGTCTGGGCCGCGGCCTCCACCCCGTAGGCGCCGCTGCCCAGGTAGATATGGTTGAGATAGATGTGAAGAATATCTTCCTTGCTCAGGCGGCGGTCGATCCGGTAGGCCAGGATCGCCTCCCGGATCTTGCGGGTATAGGTTTTTTCCCGGCTGAGCAGCAGGGCCCGGGCCACCTGCTGGGTGATGGTGCTGCCTCCCTGCCGACGCTCGCCGGAGCGCAGGTTGTGGATCAGGGCCCGGACGATTGACCAGGCGTCCACCCCGCCATGCTCGTAGAAGCGGGCATCCTCGGCGGCGATAAAGGCCTGGGGTAACTGTTCCGGCAGTTGCTCCAAGGGTACCACCACGCGGTTTTCATGGAAAACCCGCTCGACTATCGCGCCCCGGTCATCAAAGATCAGGGAGGTTTGGGCCGGTTGGTAACGGTCCAGGGTGCCGATCTCCGGCAGGTCGAGGGTAATGAAGAGAAAGAGGGTGAAGCAGATCAGGGTCGTCAGGCCGGTGGCGACGGCCAGCAGAAGCAGGGATAGCTGATTGTGATTCCAGATGGCTGGACGGGGGCGGCGAACGGTCACTCAATTATGCCCGGTGGACGCAAGTTGAGCCCTGGGGGGGAGGAGAAGTTGAAGAAGACCGCCCGGCAGGGGCGGCCTTCTTCGCGGACCAAACAAAAAACACTGCCTCTCTTGGGGCAGGGCTTACTTCTTGTGGCAATCGGCGCAGGTGGCACTGGCGGTGCCGTCTTTCTTGTGGCAGCTGAAGCAGAGGTTGCCGGCGTTGTGGTCGGCCATGGTGATCTTGGCCCCTCTGCCCATGGCAAAGAGGTTGGGATGGCACTCATTGCAGCCCATGCCCTTGTGGGCCTCGCCGCTGAAGGTGACCGCGCCCAGGTTGCCGCCGGCGTATTCCACGGTTTTGCCGGGGCCCACGGCCAGGGCCGCACCGGTGAAGGCCAGGGCAGCTACAGCGGTGATGATGCCTGTGGTGACGAATTTCATCTGTGTTCCTCCATTCTACTGTTATCGGTTGCGAACCCGTCGGCCGGCGAGTAACCAAACCGGCGGAATCCATATTGTGATACGATTCACAAAATATTCAGATGAGGGTTATAATCCAGCCCGTTTGTTGTAGTCAATCTTTTTGTCGGGTAGTTCGTTCAACACTAAGCATTGCCCTGGGGTTTGTCATCAACCGTAGCTGTGGAGGCCGGAGAGCAGAAAGTTAACCCCGTAGTAGGTGAACACCGTTGAAAAGAATCCCAGGACCGCCAGCCAGGCGATCTTTTTGCCGCTCCAGCCCCGGGTGTAGCGAACGTGCAGGGTGGCGGCGTAAACGAACCAGGTGATCAGGGACCAGGTTTCCTTGGGGTCCCAGCTCCAGTAGGTTCCCCAGGCCGAATTGGCCCAGATCGCCCCGAAGATCAGGCCGCCCACCGTAAAGAGGACAAAACCGAAGAAAATGGTTTTGTAGATCACGTCATCGATCACTTTCAGGGGGGGTAGGGTGGCAAAGAGGCCGGTTCCATCCGGGTTGCCGCTCCTGTCGACGTTGCGGGCCTTGGCCAGGTACATAACCGCCATTCCGAAGGCGATGGCGAAGGCGGCATAGCCGATGAAGCTGGCGATTACGTGGGCGATCAGCCAGTTGCTCTGCAGGGCCGGCAGCAGAGGGCGCAGATCCTGGTTCCACTGGGGCCAGTATTCGGCAAAGGCCTGAGCCACAAAGGCGAAGGGCATGGCGAAGGCGCCCAGGGTCTGGTTCTTGTAAATATATTCCAGCACCAGGTAACCCAGGGCGATACACCAGGCAAAAAAGACCAGGGATTCGTACATGTTGGAGAAGGGCGCGTAATAACCGAATCCCAGCTTGAACGCCTCGTTCCAGCGCAGCAGAATCCCCATGGTGCTGAGCAGCAGGGCACCCATGGTGACCAGGGTGGCGATCAGGCCCATGGTCTTGTTTTTGGTCCCGAAGATCAGGATCGCGACGTAGAGAATCGCCGAGGCCAGGTAGGCAAAGGTGGTTAGATTGAGCAGTTGGGCGCTTTCCATGGTCCTTCCTCTTTAGTTGATGGCTTGGTCTTGACGCAGACGTTGGGCCAGTTCCTTGAAACGCTGATCAAAAGATGCCTTGTTGCGATTGCTGCCGCCGCAGAGCAGCAGCTTGCTGCCGCCGTTGTCGGCCGGGCTCAGGTAGGCCCATACCCGCCGGTGGGTGATCATGAAGGCGACGTAGAGGCCCAGGATCATCAGGCCGCAACCCAGGTAGACGATCCAGACCCCGGGGTCTTTGGCCACCTGCAGGCCGGTGGCGTAGCGCTGCTGGACGTAGAAGCTGTAGTCGGCCTCCGGTCGCTGCACGGTCACGTTCTGCTTATCTTTCATCCCGAAGGTGGAGGGATCGGCCCCGGGGCTGTCGAACCAGATTCGGAACTCATGGACCCGGCCCATGCGATCAGCCATGGTATCGGTTACCCCGAAAACTACCCCCTCCTCCTCCCACGTCACCTGGTGCCGGGGAGAGACCATGGCCGTTCGTTCAAGCCCGGTTTTGGTGTTCTGGACCTTGATCAGAAACTCGTTGAGGGGTTGATAGCTGGACTGGTAGAAGGTCAAACCTCGATGCTTCAGGGGGTGGTTGACCCGGATGGAGGTGCGCAGGGGCTCGGCAAACATCTCCGGATCGATGATTATCACATCGGAGCGGTAATCCCGCACCATGTTGTTGGGGTAGTAACCGATGGTGAAGTTTTCGCAGTGGAGGCGGAAACCCAGGGGGATCGGCTGCCCGGTTTTCCGGTCGAAGAGATGTTCCACCGTCTCCCCCTCCGGGAACATGATGCTGGCCTTGTAGCCGAACACCGAGCCGGTCAGGGCGCCGATGAAGATGATCAGAATGCTGATGTGAATGATGTAGGCGCCCAATCGCGACCAGGCCCCCTTCTGGGAGAAAAGCAGGACTCCCCCCTCCTTGTCCCGGGCCGCGGTTTTCCAGCCGGCCGCGGCCAGCAGCCGCCGAACCCGCTCCCCGGCCGCGGCCGGTTCCTCATTGATCTGCATCTCGGCCTTCAGCGGCATCTTCTGCAACCGTTCGGGAGTGGTCTCCAGGTTGTCCAGAACCACCATCCGCCAGGTGTTCGGCAGCCGGTCGAGGCTGCAGACGATCAGGTTGATGGAAAAGAGGACCAGCAGGGCGACAAACCACCAGGAGCCGTACATGTTGGGCACGATGTCCATTACCTGGAACAGGCGGGCCAATTCGGAGCCGTACTCCTGGATGTAATACTCCGGGGCCTTGTGTTGGGGGATTATGGTGCCGAGAATAGATGATGCGGCCAAAAGGGTAATTAGCCACAGGGCGAGCTTTACCGAGGCGAATAAACGCCACACCTGGTTTCGTTCTTTAGTCATTGGTGGTCCCGTTTCTGATTTAGTGTCTCTGATTGATGCGGCCGGTAGGAATGGGAGCGTGCTTTGGCGGAGGTTCGGGGGACGGTTGCGCCTGGCTCGCTTTTTTACAATATTCCACTCGGTGGTGTCAACAGGAAAACGGGACGGGGCCCGGCCACTCGGCGGCATCCCCGAAAGGGCCGTCCGATGAAGCAAAATATGGTTGTCAAGGCTCTTTGGTTGGGGTATAAGTACCGCTCTTGTGCTCCCGGCCGCCGGGCCGGTCCGTTTTGCGGCCTTGCGGGGGAGGATGAGTTGTGGTTATTCATCTCAAGTTCGCAACAGTGTAATAGATGCTTTCATAAGGAGTACTGAGATGTCCAAGGTCTGCGAAATCTGCGGCAAGAAGCCCGAAGTCGGCAACAATGTCAGCCACGCGCACAACAAAACCCGCCGCCGCTGGCTGCCCAACCTGCAACGGGTCCGGATGGCCACCGCCGGCGGCAACGCCCGCCGCACCAGGGTCTGCACCCGCTGCCTGCGCGCGGGAGCAGTGACCAAGTAGTTTTGCCGTCAGTTCCGGAAGGCGTCGCTGATCCCCTCCAGCTGCCGGATGTGCTGGAGGATGCGGTTGAGGTGTTCGATCCCTTCCACCTCCAGTACCATGTTGAAACGGGCACCGCCGTCGGCGGCGGTGTTGGCTTCCAGGCTGGCGATGTCGGCGTCGTCGTTGGTGATGGTGCTGCTCAGGGCGGCCAGCAGCCCCTTGCGGTTTAGCCCCAGGGCCTGGACCGAAGCCCGATAGGGGATCTTGCCCGCTCCGGACCAGCTCACGCCGATTCTTCTTTCCGCCTCGCCGGCCAGCAGGTTGGGGCAGTTGCTCTTGTGGACCGTTATTCCCCGGCCGGTGGTGATAAAGCCAATGATCTCGTCTCCGGGCACCGGCAGGCAGCAGTTGGCGATTTTGGTGGGGATTCCCGCCACTCCCTCCACCTTGACAATATCCTCTTTGCCTTGCCCCCCCCTGCCCAAGCGGGCCCGGTTGCTGCCGAACTGGGTCAGCACGGCCTGCTCTTCGGCCAGCTCTTCCCGCCGCAGCTCTTCGGGCTGCAGCAGGCGGAGGATGGCGACCATGGGTAACTTGCCCGCCCCCACCTTATGCATCAAATCATCCAGTGAGTTACAGGAGAGCTTTTTGAGTACCTCTTTGAGATGGCCGGTACGCAGCAGCTTTTTCAGGCTGATGTCGTGCTTGCGCAGCTCCCGTTCGCAGATCTCCCGACCCTTCTCCAGGTTCCGCTCCCGCTCTTTCTGGTTGAGCCATTGACGGATGCGGTTACGGGCCCGGCTGGTCTTGACGATATGCAGCCAGTTGCGGCCCGGTTTCTGGTTGGGCGAGGTGATGATCTCCACCACGTCACCGTTTTTTAGCGGAGTCCGCAACGGGGTGATCTGGCCGTTGACCTTGGCGCCGCTGCAGTGGTGGCCCACCTCGGTGTGGATGCTGTAGGCAAAATCCAGCGGGGTGCTGCCCTTGGGGAAACCTTTGACCTCGCCGTTGGGGGTCAGGACATAGATATCATCCTCGTACAGCTCTCCCTTGACCGTATCCAGCAGCTCCCGAGGGTCTTCCAGCTCCTGCAGCATCGCCACCAGCTGCTTGAGCCATTTGAACAGCTTGACGTCGCGGGCGCTGGCCGCCCGGCCCTCCTTGTAGGCCCAGTGGGCGGCAATACCCTCCGCCGCCACCCGGTCCATATCTTCGGTCCTGATCTGGATCTCCATGAAGTCGCCGTCGGGGCCGATCACCGAGGTGTGGACCGACTGGTAGCCGTTGGCCTTGGGGTGACTGATGAAATCCTTGAAGCGGCCGTCGATGGGGGCCCAGAGGGAGTGGATAATCCCCAAAGCCTGATAGCACTCCTTGACGTCGTGGACAATGATTCTGAAAGCCACCTTGTCGTAAACCTTGTCCAGGGTGATATTCTGGACCAGCAGCTTCTTCTGGATGCTGTAGAGATGCTTGGGGCGACCCAGGATCCGGAAACTCTCCAGGCCGTTTAAGCGCAGATGGCGGGATAGGTGTTCCTTGACCCGCTCCACATAGGCTTCTCGCTCCGGCAGCGAGGTCTGGATGCTGGCCGCCAGCTGTCGGTACTCTTCGGGGTGGAGTTGGGCAAAGGAGAGGTCCTCCAGCTCGCGCTTGATCCAGTCGATCCCCAGGCGGCCGGCCAGGGGGGCGTAAAGATCCATGGTTTCCTGGGCGATCTCCACCTGCAGCTCACGGTCCACCACGTTGATGCTCTGCATATCGTGGAGGCGATCGGCCAACCGCACCAGCAGAACCCGGATGTCACTGGCCATGGCCAGCAGCATTTTGCGAATATTCTCCGCCTGGTAGGCCAGTCGGCTGTTGAATTGCACAGCGGTGATCCGGGTGGCGCCGGCGACGATATTGGCCACGTCCTCGCCGAACTCCTCCTTCAATTTGGCCTGGCTGACCGGGTGCTCTTTCTGCTTGAGGACCCCGTGCAGGAGCCCGGCGGTGATGGTGGCCACATCAAGCCGCATGGCCACCAGGATCCCCGCCACGGCCAGGACATGCTGCAGGTAGGGCTTGCCGGAAAGTCGATGGCGGCCGCCATGGACCTTCTCGGCAAAGGCGTAGGCCTTGCTCAGCGGAGCGAGGTCCTCGTCGGGCATATATTCAGCCGCCCGCCGGATGATTTCAGCGATGGTATTGTGCATGGTAACCTGGTCCACGTTCAGGGCCGGTCGTCGACGGGGGTCAGGGCCTTGGCGATCATCTCGCCGATGACCGCCAAGGCGGCGGCCGGGGTGGCTTCACTGGTTTGCCCGTCGGCGCGGGTGCGAATCTCCAGCAGGCCATCGTTCTTGAAACGCTTGCCCACCACCAGCCTGATGGGAATCCCGATCAGGTCGGCATCCTTGAACTTGCTGCCTGGACGCTCATCCCGATCGTCGAGCAGTACTTCGATCCCCTGTGTTTGCAGTTCGCGATAGAGCCGCTCCGCCTCGGCGCTGATCTCCTGATCCTTGGGGGTGAGGTTGAGAATAATCACCTGCATGGGGGCGATGGGCAGCGGAAAGATAATGCCGTCCCGATCATGGTTCTGCTCGATGGCCGCCGCCACCGTCCGGCTGACACCTATTCCGTAGCAACCCATGATGAAGGGGTGGCTCTGCCCTTGGTCGTCCAGGAAGGTGGCGTTGAGGGCCCGGCTGTAGCTGGTGCCCAGCTTGAAGATATGCCCCACCTCGATCCCTCGGGTCAGGGCCAGCTTGCCGCCGCAGCGGGGGCACTGGTCCTCCTCGGTGACCATCCGGATATCGGCCTGATGAGTGGCGCTGAAATCGCGGCCGGGATTAACATTGACCAGATGCTGGTCGGCCTGGTTGGCGCCGGTGACAAAGTTGCTCATGTTCGCCACCACCGTGTCCATAACCAGGGGAATCTTGAGTTCAACCGGGCCGAGGAATCCGGCCGGCGCCCCGCTAAGTTCGGCAATCCGGTCGTCGTCGGCCAGGGTTACCTCCAGAGCCCCCAGCAGGTTTTGCAGCTTGACCGGCTGAACCTCGTGATCTCCCCGGACCAGCACCGCCACCGGCCGGTCGTCGGCCAGCCAGATCATGGTTTTGACCAGGCGATCGCTGGGGATCTGCAGAAAGTCGCACACCTCGGTCACCGTCTTCCGGCCAGGGGTGGGGACCCGGTTGAGGGGCAGGGGCTGTTCGCGGGTTTCGCTGCGGATCTCGCGGGCGGTGGCCTTTTCCATGTTGGCGGCGTAATCGCAGTGCTGGCAGATCACCACCTGATCCTCGCCGGTGGCGGCCAGCACCATGAATTCGTGGGAGAAGCTGCCGCCGATGGTGCCGGTGTCCGCCTCCACCGCCCGGAAGGCCAGGCCGCAGCGGCTGAAGATCCGCTGGTAGGCGTCATACATCTTTTGGTAGGTGGCATCGGCTCCGGCCTCGTCGGCATCGAAGCTGTAGCCGTCCTTCATGATAAACTCTCGGCCCCGCATCAGGCCGAAACGGGGCCGGATCTCGTCGCGGAACTTGGTCTGCACCTGGTAGAGGTTTAGGGGCAGGTCGCGGTAGGAGTGGACGTTCATCCGCACCAGATCGGTGATCACCTCCTCGTGGGTCGGCCCCAGGCAGCTTTCCCGCTGATGGCGATCCTTGAAGCGGAGCAGTTCGGGGCCGTACTTCTCCCAGCGGCCCGATTCCCGCCAGAGGTCGGCGGGTTGGACCATGGGCAGCAGAACCTCCTGGGCCCCGGCCCGGTTCATCTCCTCGCGCACGATCCGCTCCACCTTGCGGACCACGGCCAGGCCCAAGGGGAGGTAGGAGTAAACCCCGGCGGTTAGCTTGCGGATAAAACCGGCCCGCAACAGCAGCTTATGGCTGACGACTTCGGCCTCGGCCGGATCTTCCTTGAGGGTGGGCAGCAGCAGTTGGGAAAAGCGCATGGTGTGAATTCCTGGGTTGGTTTTGGGGTCGCTTCTGTTTCAGGGACGGTTTGGGGCCTGCTCCCTGGTCATTTTATCGATTTCAGCTAAAAAAACAGCCAGTAACTGGTTTTCGGGTACTTTTTTGAGGATCTTTCCCTTCTTGAAGATGATCCCCACCC
>DSDS01000043.1 GCA_011048585.1 Desulfurivibrio alkaliphilus
CACCAGAATCACCCGACGGGCCTTAAGTTCCCTGACGCAGACCTCAAGGTCGGCGGCCAAGCCTTTTATCCCCCAAGCCTGACGCCGGCCGGGTCCGGAGTCACCATGCCCCGGCAGGTCAAACGCCGCCACCGCCTGCTCGCCACCAAAACGAGCCAGCTGCGGAGCCCAGTAGCTCCGGCGACAAGTCCAGCCATGGACAAAGAGCAGCAAGGGCTCGCCCTCGCCCCGGCGCTCACCAACCAGGATTGTCCCATCGTGTCCTCGCAACTTACAAAGCGTGGCGCCGCCAACGGCTGAATCAGCAATCACGCAAATCCTCCAAAATTACCTCCGCCGGACTGGCCCGGACAACAACAGTTTCATCAGCGCGGCCTGGTTGCTGACCCCGGTCTTGAGAAAGATGGCCTTGAGATGGGACCGCACCGTATGGAGGTTGATGTGGCAGCGCCGAGCCACCGCCGCGGGCTCGGGGGTCACCGTCATGGCCCGGGCAACCCTGATTTCCGCCTCGGACAACCCATAAAGCCGACGTAACCGTCCGGCATCAAGCGAGATCCCGGCGGCGGGGTCGTAAAAATAGACCACCACGTGGGCCGAAGATTCACCCGCCACCGGAACTTCCGGGTGAATCGGCCGAACCAGCAGTTGTATCCCGGCTCCATCGTGATCCTGAACCCCCACCGTGCCGCCATTATGGTCGAATCGGCGGCTGGCCGCCGCGCGCAAGCTTTGCCGCAGCAACTTTTGCAGGCGGTTATCGGCGCTTGCGTCGGCCAGTCGCAAGCGGTCGTCGACGCTCCCCAGGCCGCCCCCGGCGGTCCGCAATCTCTCCGCCCCGGGGCTGGTGTACACCGGCCGCAGCTCGTGGTTCAGCAGTATGAACGGCAGGGTCTCGCGCCCCGCCGCCCGGGCCACGGCCTCATCCCGAGCCCGAGCCGCCGCGATCTGCCTGGCGAGTACCAGCGACTGCTGGAGATGGGGGACAAAACCGTTGATAAACTCGGTTTCCGCTTCACTGTAATGCCCCTGGCGCCGGGCGCGCTGAATCAGCAACTGCGCCGAACGTTCGGCATCCTGATAGATGGTGCCGCAGACCCCATGATGAATATCCTGGGGACCGGCCCAGTCATTGAAGAATTCGGTACGGTAGAAATCAGGTTGCTTGCAACTGAAGTGAAGGTAGGTGGAGTAGAGCCGGCCCGGTTTTTTGCGCCGCAACTCCGGGCGCCAAGGACAGGCGTTGACATAATGCTCGACGTAGCGCCGATGATAGTCATCATCGATATTTAGCTTGCAGCTGGAAAGAACCTGATCGGCCTCGGCATTGAGCATAAGAACGCGGGCCGAGCGGGAGCGGGTAAGGTCCACCAGCTCCCGCAGAAAAGTCGACCAGGCGGAAGAATCGTTGACGGTGGAGTAAATGACGGCGATCAGCCGCTCTCGCTCCGGCCACAAACTACTACTCAAGTTAATTTCGCTTCCCATTACCCAACCAAGTGGCAGTGGCACCTGCGGTGCCATTCAGAGCCCCCCAACCGTCATGGGGCACCCCGGCCAAGGCCGCATGACGAGGTGCCGGCCGTTTTTTTGCTTACCATGCCGGCGAAATCGGAGGCCGGCGCCCCCGCTCTCCCGCCAGCCGAACTTTACAGCCCCTTTTGTGTAGCGCCTGCCAGCCGGTTTGTCAACCAAAACACCCCCCTCAAACTCACCACTACCGTGGCAGCAGGGATCTTCAGGCCCCGGCCATAAACGACAAGCAAGCATCGCCTGGGACCTTCCGGGGCCTGACGCCGTGGGATAGGGCCGCCCTGACAGCAGCAAACCCACATGATCCACCGTAAGCATTCAACGGTAGAGCCGATTTTGCCGGATGTAGGCGGCCACCGGGGCGGGAACCGAATCGGCCACCGACTCGCCCCGGCGTACCCGGCTGCGAATATTGGTGGCCGATACCGGCACCGCATCCACCGGGCAGGGGTAAATCAGGCCACCCTGACGGTGGCGCCAGGGTCGCAGGTCCGGGGGGGAAGAGTGAGACGGCGATCCAGCAGCCGGGGGCAGAAATCCGGGCAGATCGTTCAGCAGACCGGCCAATCGGCCCGGGGCCAGATCGGGCCGCTCGGCCACCAGGAAGTCGGCGTAGCGAAAAAGCTCCTGATAGTTCTTCCAGGTGGTTATTTCGGCAAAGGCGTCGGAGCCGATGATAAAGAAGAGAGGGCAGGCAGCGGGCAGGTTCCGCCGCAGTTCCCGCAGGGTGTCGATACTGAAGGAGGGACCGAGACGCTGCTGCTCCATCCGGCTGACCACCATGGCTGGCCGGCCGGTCAGGGCCAGTTCCAGCATGGCCGCCCGGTGAGCAAAGGAGGAAACCGGTTCGCCCAGCTTGTGGGGGGGCTGGGCGGCGGGGATAAAAACCACCAGGTCAAGGGCAAAGCCGTCACGAGCCGCCGCCGCCAGCACCAGATGACCGTTATGGACCGGATCGAAGGTGCCACCCAGGATCCCGATCCGGCTGCCCGGTTCCGCCCTGAAATCCATGGACCGCCCTACCCCCTGACCTGCCCCTCGCCGTAGACGATGAATTTGCGGGTGGTCAACTCACGCAGCCCCATGGGACCGTAGGCGTGCAGCTTGGTGGTACTGATTCCGATCTCCGCGCCCAGGCCGTATTGGCCGCCGTCGCTGAAGCGGGTGGAGGCGTTGACCATCACCGAGGAGGCATCCACCTCGCGAATAAAACGCTGGGCCCGGGGATGGTGGGTGGTGACGATCACCTCGGTGTGCTGGGAACCATAGCGGACGATATGAGCCATGGCCTCGTCCATATCGCTCACAACCTTGACCGCAAGAACCAGATCAAGAAACTCCATCCCCCAATCCTCCTCAACGGCCGGCTTGGCGGTGGGAGACAGGGCCAGGGTCTGGGGGCAGCCCCGCAGCTCCACCCCGGCATCCGCCAGCTTGGCCCCGATGGCGGGCAGGAATTCCGCCGCCACCGCTCGATGGACCAGCAGACACTCCAGGGCGTTGCAAACCCCGGGACGCTGGGTCTTGCCGTTGAGCACGATATTGGCCGCCATCTCCAGATCGGCACTCTCATCGACAAAAACATGGCAGACCCCCTTGTAGTGCTTGAGTACCGGAATCCGGGAGTTTTCAGCGACAAAACGGATCAGGCCCTCACCGCCCCGGGGGATGATCAGATCAATCTCCTCCTCCAGGCGCAACATGCAGGTCACCGCCTCGCGGTCGGTTACCGGAATCACCTGGATGGCGGCCGGCGCGATCCCCTCCGCCGCCAGGCAATCCCGCAAAACCCTGGCCAGGGCCAGGTTGGAGTGGAGGGCCTCGGAACCGCCCCGCAGGATCACGGCATTGCCCGCCTTGAGGCAGAGGGCGGCGGCATCGACGGTGACGTTGGGGCGGGATTCGTAAATCATCCCGATCACCCCCAGAGGAATTCGCATCCGGCCCACCATGATCCCGCTGGGACGGCGCACCATCTCGGAGATCTCCCCCACCGGATCGGGCAAGGCCGCCACCTCTTTGAGACCGGTGACCATGGAATCGATCACCTTGTCGCTCAAGGCCAGCCGATCCAGCATGGCGGCGGAAAGCCCCTTTTGCCGGCCGGCGGCCAAATCCTTCTCGTTTTCGGCCTGGATAAACTCCTTGCGGACCAGCAGGGCTTCGGCCATGGCCGCCAGCACCCGATCCTTGACGGTGGTGGGAAGATTGGCGACCTGCCGGGAAGCCCGGCGGGTTTCCTGGGCCAAAGCCCTGATTTCCGCTTCCATGCTCATTGTCCTCTCCTTTTGGCTACTCTTTCCCGATCAGAACCAGGTTATCCCGGTGGATAACCTCATCGGCACCCTTATAACCCAAAATATCGGCAATGGCCGAGGTTTTTACTCCCCTGATGCCGCGCAGGGCCTCGGAGTCGTAGGCCACCAGGCCGGCGGCCAGGGCCCTGCCCTCCTGGTCCAGGCAGTGGACCGGATCACCCACCCCGAAGGAGCCGCGCACCTCGATGATCCCCGAGGGCAGCAGGCTGCGCCCTCCCTGAACAATGGCCCGGCAGGCCCCGGCATCCAGGACCAGAAAACCTTTGGGCCGCAGGGTATAGGCGATCCAGTGCTTGCGCCCCTTCATCTTCTGGGGTTCGGGCAGGAAAAAGCTGCCCACCTCATCGCCGGCAAAAAGGCGGCCAAGAATATCCGGCTCCCGGCCGGGGCCGATGAAGGAGCAGCCGCCCCGGGCCGCCACGATCCGGGCGGCCTTGAGTTTGCTCAGCATGCCGCCGGTCCCCACCCCGCTGCGAACCGCTCCGGCCATGGCCTCGATCTTCTCGTCGATCCGAACCACGGTGCGCAGCGGGCGAGCGGCGGGATCGAGAGCCGGATCGGCGGTGTAGAGGGCGGCCACATCGGTCAGGCAGACAAAGAGATCGGCCTCGGTGAGGTTGGTGACCATGGCGGCCAGGTTGTCGTTGTCGCCAAAGCGCAACTCCTCCACCGAGACGGCGTCGTTTTCGTTGATAATCGGCACCAGCCGCCACTGCAACAGGGTGAAAAGGGTATTACGGGCATTGAGATAACGGTCGCGGCGGGAAAAAACATCGTGGGTCAGCAGCACCTGAGCGACCTTGGCGCCAAGCTGCTCGAAGATCTTTTCATAGGCCCGCATCAGGCTGCTCTGGCCGATGGCCGCCACCGCCTGCTTCTCCCGCAGGAGCAGGGGGCGGTTGCCCAGGCCCAGCTTGCGGCGCCCCGCCGCCACCGCCCCCGAACTGACCACCAGCACCTCCCGCCCCTCCCGGCGCAGCTGCTCGATCTGATGGGCCAGGCTGTCCAGCACCGGATAGTTCAACCCTTCGGCGGTGGTAAGCACCGCCGAACCGACCTTGACCACCACCCGCCGAGCCCGGTCAAGATGGCAACGCCGCTGGCGCAGTTCCTCTTCACTCATGGTTCTCTTCCTGCTCGGCGGGTTCCTCCCCGGCCGGCTCAACCCGGGCCAACTGCCGGGAGATATCACTGATCAGCTGGGGCAGCCCCTGCCCCCCCATGGCCGAGATGGGCTGCACCGTGACCCCCGCCTCGGCAAAGCGCTTTTGCAATTCCCGCAACTGCCGCCCTTCAGCATCGAGCAGATCGATCTTGTTGAGTACCACCAGACGGGGCCGCTGCAACAGATCGGCCTGGTACTGGGCCAATTCATTCTCCAGCATCCGGTACTGCTCCAGGGGATCACCATCCCGGCCGGAGGCGTCGATCACCTGCAGCAGTAACCGGGTCCGTTCGATATGGCGCAGAAAGGTGTGCCCCAACCCGGCGCCCAGGTGGGCATCCTCGATCAGGCCGGGAATATCGGCGATGGTGCAGGGGGGGCGATCAGGGAAAAAAAGCACCCCGAGCTGGGGTGAGAGGGTGGTGAAAGGGTAGTCCGCCACCTTGGGGGTGGCAGCGGTAAGCCGGGCCAGCAGGGTCGATTTGCCGGCATTGGGCAGACCGATCAGCCCTACATCGGCGATCAGCTTCAACTCAATGCGGTACCATAACTCCTCCCCGGGCTTGCCCTTGGTGGCAATCCGGGGGGCCCGATTGGTGGAGGAGGCAAAATGGACATTGCCCCGGCCGCCCGCCCCGCCGCGAGCCGCCACAAAACGCTGACCATCTCGGACCAGATCGGCCAGGATCTCGCCGCTTTCCACGTCCCGCAGCACCGTGCCCAAGGGCACCATCACCAGGCAGTCTTCGCCGCCCCGGCCATGCTTCTTGCGCCCCTTGCCCCCGCTCCCTTTCTCCGCCAGAAAATGGGAGCGGTACTTGAAATCGAGCAGCGAGGTCAGACGGGAGGATGCCTCGATGAGCACATCGCCGCCCTTGCCGCCGTCACCGCCGTCGGGACCGCCCTTGGGGACGAACTTCTCGCGGCGAAAACTGACGCAACCACTGCCGCCATCACCGGCCTTGACAAAGAATTTTGCCTCATCGATGAATGACATAGCGTTTGCCGGCAAGTAAAGGATGAACCCGGGGCGACAAGGAACCGAACAATGGCCGGGCCGCAAAAAGAAACGTTCACCGGCACCGCCGGGCTATCTTGTCCCGGACGACAGCGGTGAACGCTGACCAAAAACAGGGGTTCACCGCGGAGCGGAGAACCGCAAAGCAGAACTATTCGGCGGCCACCGCCTCGGGGGGGTAGACACTTACCCGCTTGCGATTGCGGCCGAAGGTTTCGAAGGTCACCACCCCGTCAACCTTGGCGAACAGGGTATAGTCCCGCCCCAATCCGACGTTGGTGCCGGGGTGAATTTTGGTGCCCAACTGGCGAACCAGGATGTTGCCAGCTCTGACCACCTGACCGCCGAAACGCTTAACCCCGCGCCGCTGGGAATTACTGTCGCGGCCGTTTTTCGAGCTGCCGCCCGCTTTTTTATGTGCCATGACTCAAGTCCTCTCGATTACAGAATCTCTTTGATTTCCAAAGCGGTGAAGGGCTGACGATGACCGTTTTTCAGCCGATAACCCTTACGGCGCTTTTTCTTGAAGACCAGAATCTTCTTGGCCTTGTCCTGCTCGACAATCCGGGCCACCACCTTGGCACCCTCCACCACGGGGCGACCGATCTTGACCTCGGTTCCGTCCGCCACCAGGAGGACATCGTCCAGCTCCACCGTATCCCCGACCTCGCCGACGAGCTTTTCCACTCGCAGACGCTCACCGGGCGCCACCTGGTACTGTTTGCCACCGGTGCGAACTATTGCGTACATAGCTTCCTCCAAATCTCGACTGTCGCCGTCTGCCCGCAGCCAGACGGCCCTATAAAGTAAACCTCGATACATAGCCTCACGGCCGCTAATTGTCAAGCAGAAAGTACTCCCTGCCGGCGGAGGTCAAGCCCAGATCAGATCATATTTTTCCGGGTGATTATCCTTCAGCGGCATGATGTGAATCCGCTTGCCGCACTTCTTCTCGAGATAGTCTATGGTATTGGCCTCCTCCCGCAGGATCAGCTCCGCCACCCGGGGATGGGAACGAACGGTGACCGCCCCTCCCTCCCGCCGGCAGGCCTCCCGCTCGATGGTGCGGAAGATCTCATAGCTCAAGGTCCGACTGGAGCGCAAAACTCCGGTACCATGGCAACAGGCGCAGGGCTCACAGAGCAGATGCTCCAGATCCTCCCGGTTGCGTTTCCGGGTCATCTGCACCAGGCCGAACTCGGAAACCCGCAGGATATTGAGCCGACTTTTATCCTTTTTGGCCGCCTCCCTCAAGGCATTGAACACCGCCTCCCGGTGGGACTCATCCTCCATGTCGATAAAATCGACGATGATAATGCCCCCGATATTGCGCAACCTCAGTTGATAGGCGATCTCCTTGGCCGCCTCCATGTTAGTCTTGAAGATGGTCTCCTCCAACCCGCTCTTGCCGACATAACGCCCGGTATTGACATCGACCACGGTCAGAGCTTCGGTGGACTCGATGATGATATAGCCGCCGCAACGCAGCCAGATCTTGCGATCCAGAGCACGATTAACCTCCAGATCGACCCCGTGGGCCTCGAAGAGCGGGGTTTTACCATCGGCCAGCCTGACCCTCTCCTTGAGGTGGGGTGCGAAGGTGCCGACGAAATTCAGCACCCGCTCATAGGTTTTCTCCTCATCCACCAGCATCTGGTCAACTTCCGGGGAGAAGATATCCCGCACCACCCGCAGGGTGATGTCGATATCCTCGTAAACCAGGCTGGGCACCGGGACCTCGCCGGCCCGATCCCGGATCTCGTCCCAGGTGTGGAGCAGAAACTCCATATCCGCCTCGAGATCCTCGTTGCTGGCCAACTCCGCCACCGTCCGGACGATGAATCCGGTGCCGGCCGGACGCAGGGCCTCGATATCATTACGCAGCATTCGCCGCACATCCTCATCCTCGATCTTGCGCGAAACCCCGATATGGTCGGTCATCGGCATAAAGACCAGGTTGCGGCAAGGCAAGGTGATATGACAGGTAAGCCGGGCCCCCTTGCTCCCCAGGGGTTCCTTGCAGATCTGCACCAGAAGATCCTGACCCTCGTGGAGCAGGTCCTCGATATTATGGCCGGGGGTGCGGCGGCAGAGGGTGTCGCTGTCCTCGCCGCAGCAGGTGGCGCTGCTTTCGCCATCGCATTGGCGGCAATTATCAAGGCGCTTCTCCACCTCATTGGAGGTGACCAGGACGTCATCGACGTAGAGAAAACCGGTCCGCTCCAGGCCGATATCAACGAAGGCGGCCTGCATGCCGGGCAGCACCCGCACCACCCGGCCCCGGTAGATATTGCCCACCAACCCCTTCTCGGAAGGATGCTCCAGGTAAAACTCCGCCAGATTACCATGCTCCAGCAGGGCGATCCGAATCTCGTAGGGATTGGCATTAATCAACAACTTAGATGACAAACCATTACTCCTTATTCCGCGTCTTTGCTCCACAGTTTAAGCACCCGGGCAGCGCGCAGCTGCTCCGGGGCCAGGGAGAAGCAGGCTCCCGCCGCCTCCAGGGGCTTGACCGTGGGCCGGCTGGCCTCCTGAACCAGAACCAGTTCCAGTTCGCCGGGTCCGTGGACCACGCAGTCGTGGATGGCGGGGCGAACATCCAGGGTGCGCTCCTTCCCTTTACGTTGAACTGTCATAACAAATTCATCGTTGGCCAGCAAGTCGGCTGCCACTCGGGGATCAAATTTTCGCTCGCCCTCCCTCGGCAGGGTGATCCGATAGGCGCTGAGCGATCTGACCGCCTGGCCCCGGCCTCCCGGCCGTAGAGAGAGGATCTCCAGCCCGGAGGGCAGTTGCCGATTCAGGGCACGGCGGGCCGCTTCGGAATCGGCCAGGGGAAGGGTCAGCTCCAGCCAGAGAAACTCCGCCAGGCTTTCGGTACCAAGGGGCAGGGCCGGGCCGAAGGAGACTTTGGGGCTGGGATTGAAACCCTGGCTGAAGGAGAGGGGCCAGCCGGCCCGCCGAAAGGCCCGGAAAAAAATCTGCATGATCTCCAGGTGACCCAGGAGTCGGGCCTCGGCCCGCCGAGCGTAAATCAATCGATAACCCACCGCCAGCGGGGGCTTGCCCCCGGGGGCGGGGGGCGGGTCAACCCGCCTTGGGCTCTGCCCCCCATCCCCTGGCCACTTCCGAAAAACCACCGGTTTCACTCGCTTAAAATCGCAGAGCCCGCATTGGGCGCAACCATGGACCCGGCAGTCGGGGGTATACTCCTCCACCAGAGCCTTCCGGTACTCCTCGACCAGGAACCGGCGCTCCACTCCGACATCGATATGATCCCAGGGCTGGGGCTCGTCATCCCGACGACGACGCAGGTAGGAGTCCAGATCCAGGCCCAACTCGGCGGCGGCCGTTTGCCAGCGTTCCAGGTTGAAATGATCGGACCAGGCATCAAGCCGGGCCCCGGCTCGCCAGGCCTTTTCCAGCAGCAACCCCAAACGGCGGTCGCCCCGGCAGAACACCCCTTCAAGAAAGCTCTGACGGGGGTCGTGCCATTTAAGCTTGAATTTCCGGTTGCGCAGTTTCTCCTTGAGAAAATCGATCCGGGCAAACCCCTCGGCAATTCCCAGCTGGGGCTCCCGCTCGAAGGGGGTGTGGGGCTTGGGCACGAAAATGGCGCTACTCACCGTAACCTGGCCGCGGCCACCGCCGGCCCGCAACACCTTGCCGGCCAGCTCGGGAATCGCGGCCAGGTCCTCCTCGGTCTCGGTGGGCAGGCCGAACATGAAATAGAGCTTAATCAACTGCCAGCCCAGGCTAAAGGCGGAAGTGGCGGCATTGAGCAGGTCCGCCTCGCTAATCCCCTTGTTGATCACCCGCCGCAGCCGCTCGCTGCCCGCCTCGGGAGCCAGGGTGAAACCGGTCTTGCGCACCCGGCGGATCTGCTTCATCATCTCCCGGGTCAGGGTTCCCACCCGCATCGACGGCAGCGACAGGGAGACCCGGCGGGCGGCCAGGGCATCCATCAACCGGATCAGCAGATCGTTGATGCAGGCATAGTCGCCGGTACTCAAGGAGAGCAGGGCAGCTTCGTCAAAACCACTCTCGTCAAGCTTGCGCAGCGTTTCGGCCAGCACCTTTTCCGGGTCCCGCTCCCGAACCGGCCGGTAGATGATCCCGGCCTGACAGAAACGGCAGCCCCGGGTGCAGCCCCGGGCGATCTCAACCCCCAGCCGGTCATGGACAATCCGGGTGGCCGGCACCAGGGGCGGAGCCTGGGAGGCCACCGCGTCCAGATCGGCCAGCACCCGCCTCCGGGGCGGAGGCAACTCGGGGTGGAGATTGTCGATTCCCAGCAGGAAGCCTTGCCGATCGTAACGGGGTTGAAAAAATGAGGGCACATAAACTCCGGCCACTTTGGCCAGTCGCGGCAGAAGCTCCGACCGTGGCCACTCCTCCCGCTTGGCCCGCTCAACCAGGGTCAGAATCTCCGGCAGGGCCTCCTCGCCATCCCCCAGGAGGATGGCATCGAAAAAGTCGGCCACCGGCTCGGGATGGAAGGCGCAGGGGCCACCCCCGATTACCAGGGGATGGGCATCACCGCGCTCCGCCGCCCGCAAGGGCAAGCCGGCCAGATCCAGAATGGTGAGAATATTGCTGTAGCACAGTTCATAGGGGAGAGTGATCCCCAGCAGATCGAAATCGGCCAGGGGTCGCCGTGATTCCAGGGAGAAGAGGGGCAAGCCCGCCTGCCGCAGGGCCGCCTCCAGGTCGAGATCCGGCGCGTAGGCCCTTTCCGCCAGCCACTCCGGCCGGGCGTTGACCAGATGGTAGAGAATCTGCAAGCCCTGGTGGGACATGCCGATCTCATAAAGGTCGGGAAAGATCAGAGCCAGCCGCAGGTCGGACCGGTCCCAATCCTTCTTGACCGCATTAAATTCGTTACCGCAATAACGCCCAGGCCTTGCGATGCCAGCAAGGATGGTGTCCAAATCGATCTTATCCATCTTTGTTATTTACCGAGAATTATTCACTAAATTGACAACAGAGCCCAATAATCCTATCGCACCTGCTCCAGAAGAAAACCGCGGGGGATGGCAAGCTGAAATTCGGCGGCGGGCGGGCAATCGGCCAGTATCTCACTGAGCCGGATAGTCAAGTCCACACCCTGGTGGCGGCGGGTAAGCAGTTCAATTCGGTGGGGCACCGGCAAAATCCCCGACGAATCCTCCGTTGACACCGGCCGGTACTGATCAAAAACAATCTCGGTGGGGGCCCCGCCCCGCCGCTCGAAAAGCTGAATCCGCCGCACCAGGCCGGGCGAATCGGCTGTGGCGGGCAGGTAGAGCAGGCGGGCATAGCGGGGCTCGGCCAGTTCCAGCCAGTACCCCCCATCCTCCCCCGGCTCCCGCTCACGGTAAACCGCGACAATCTCCGGAGCAAAGGGCAAACCACCGCTGAACCAGTCAAAAAGAGAATCGGTCAGGACTTCCGGAGTGACCCCTCCGGGCAGATAGCGCCGGAAGGCCTCGGCCCCGAGCGGCCCCTCATAAGCCTTGGCGTCGGCCACCGCCACCAGTCGAAATCGGTCCCCATCCACCATCAGGGCCAACACCGGCCGCCCCAGGGGGTCGGTACCGAAAAATATGAGGCGGGAGGGACGCATCAACCGCAGGTAGCCCGGCAGCATCCCGGAACGGAGCAGGGAGCGCCAGCTTACTTCCATCTCGGCGTCAAGGCAGCGCAATCGCTGGCGGCGCTGCGCCATGGCGGCCGCAAACTCCTGTTCCACTGCCAGCCGGGCCGGACCGAGTACCGGCTCCCCCAACGTTGGCGGACGGATGGCGCAACCGCCAAGCAACAATAAGAGCAGCAGCCCCGCCAGCGGGGCGACCAGGCCGGCTAAACCCGGCCTCACCGAGCCAGTTCCTTGAGCTTTTCTTCGATCACCAGCCACCGTTCCCGGTCCTCCTCCGGATCGAGCAACTCCAAGGCCCGGCCATAGGCCGCCGCCGCCTCGGCAATCCGGCCCAACTTGTGATAGGTGTCACCCAAATGATCATGAATCACCGGATCATCGGGCAGCATCCGCACCGCCTGCTCCAACTCCTCCGCCGCCCGCCGGTAGTCGCCGAGCCGGAAATAAACCCAGCCCAGGCTGTCGCGAATGGCGCCATCGTCGGGCTTGAGTCGAATCGCTTCCTCAATGTACTCCCGGGCCTTTTCCAGATTCTCGTTGCGATCGGCCCAGGTGTAACCAACGTAGTTCAAGGCGAAGGGATCGTGGGGATCAAGGGCAAGAACCTCGCGCATCTTGGCCAGGGCCGCGTCGGAGTGACCGATCTTCTCCAGATAGAGGGCGTACTCAAACAGCACCTTGACGGTGCGGCCCAACTCCCGCAAGGCGCGGTCAAAAACCAGCATCCCCTGCCCGGCGTCCTGCCATTCGGCGTGGAGCAGGGCCAGAGTGACGTAGAAACTGAGAAAACGGTGCTCCGGATCCGCCAGGGCCCGGGTCAGCACCGCCATGGCCCCGGCCGGGTCATCCTTGCCGTGGTAAATTCGGGCCAGCATCAGCACCGCGTCCTCGTAGCCGGCATCGCCCGGACGGATCTCTTCCAGCAGCGCCCGGGCTTCACCAATTCGATCCATGCGGTAGTAGGCCAACACCAGCAGGGAACGCACCGCGTCCAGACTCGGCTCATCGGAGAGCAAGTTCCGCAGCAGGGCGGCCGCTTCCTCAAAGCGTCCCTCATCCACCAAAATCCGGGCGATGGTCAGGTCCACGTTGCCGACGTCGCTGATATAGTGGCGCAATTCGGCCAGTTCGGCCAAGGCATCATCCACCCGGTTCATCCGCAGGTAGAGGTTGGCCAGCAAGCCCCGGGCCCGCTCATCGGTCGGATCCTCGGCCACCATCTGCCGATAGAGGTGTAAGCTTTCATCATAACGCCCGGCCAGCTCATAGACTCCGGCCAGCTCGCGGGCCAGGGCCGGAGACCAACTCAGGGCCAGGGCCCGCTCATAGGAGGTCAGGGCAGCGTCCATCTCGCCCAAATCGCGATAAAGTCGTGCCAGATAATAGTGGCCCATCATAAATCCGGGATGGTTCATGGTCAGCTCTTCCAAGAGCTCCCGGGCCGCGGGCAACCGCTCCCCTTCCACGTAGAGAGCCGCCAGCAGCAGAGTGATATTGGGGTTGCCGGGATCCTCGGCCAGGATATCCCGGTAGATGGCCGCCGCCCGCTCGGGATCCCCCGCGGCACTGTAAAGATTGGCCAACAGCCCGCGAGCGGCGGTATCGTCCGGTCGCAGCTCGACCATCCGCTGGACCCAGATAAGCGCCTCGTCCCGCTTGCCCTGGCGCAGGAGCAGCATCGCCAGGCTGCGCATCACGTAATCGGCCTCTCGGTCACAGAGCAGGGCCTGTTCGTAAGCGTAACGGGCCTCTTCCAGACGGCCATCCAGCTCGGCGCTCTTGGCCCAGGCAAAATGAAAATAGGCACAGGCCGGAGAGACCGCCTCCTCATAAGGCTCCAGTTCGGCGGCAAAACGAGGCGCGGAATAATCTGCCGGCGGGGCACCCCACCAGGCGCAACCACCGCCAGCCGCCAGGGCCAGCAGTAGAACGATGAGCGAAAGATTATACCTGGTCATGGTCATCCGCGTTTGCCTGAACGGGGTCCGGGCGGCCAATTGCCAGCAGCCCCTTTTGCACCAAAAGTTCCCGAACCGGCGGCCAAACTTGACGACGAACCCCTTCGATGTCGCCAATCGCGTCAATCCGCCGCATTCGCGAGTCGTTGAAGCCGGCGAAAATTTCCGCCACCCGGCGCAGATACTCTTCCTGTTCAAAGTCATTGAGACTCTCTCCCCGTAACTCCCGCACCCGCCGAACCCCCACCGCCGGCGGTGCCTCCAGCAGAAGGACCAGGTCGGGCCTGGGCGCGAACGACTCATTGAGGGCCAGCAGGACGGCAGGATCATGGCCCGCCGCTCCCTGGTAGGCGACGGTGGAAAAATAGTAGCGATCGGTCAGCACCACCTTACCAGCCGCCAGGGCCGGAGCGATCAGTTGGGCCACGTGCTCCCGGCGATCCTCCACAAAGAGACGCAACTCCTCAGCGGGCGACAGGGAGGCCCGCTGCAAAAACATCTCCCGAATACGGCGGCCATGGGGACCATCGGTGGGTTCCCGGGTGACCACCACCGCCAGCCCCAATTCCCGCAGGCGAGCGGCCAGCAATTCAATCTGGGTGGACTTGCCGGTGCCGTCGATCCCCTCGAAGGCGATCAGGACGCCCCGTTTAACTGACATGGTTGTCACCACCCCTTCTCCTGTTAAGCGCGATGCGCCCCGCCAGCCGGAAAGCCGCCTTAAGGCTGGCGGGATCAGCCAGGCCCCGACCGGCGATATCGTAAGCAGTACCATGATCCACCGATGTGCGTATGATCGGCAGGCCGATGGTCACATTAACTCCGTCCCGAAAGTGCAGAAGCTTGAAGGGGATCAGCCCCTGATCGTGATACTGGGCCACCACCGCGTCATATTTACCCCGGGAGGCCTGATAAAAAACGGTGTCCGGCGGAAAAGGGCCGGATACCGTAAACTCTCCTCCGGCCAGCTCGTTGGCCCGAGCCACGGCGGGGGCGATGATCTCGATCTCCTCCCGACCGAACATGCCCCCCTCCCCGGCATGGGGGTTGAGCCCGGCCACGGCGAGCCGGGGATGCTCCATGGCGAAATCGACCCGCAGAGCACGGGCGGTGAGCAGCAGCAAGCGCGTTATCCCCTGGCAACTAAGCGCCGACGCCACCTCGGCTAAAGGACGATGAATGGTGGTCAAGGTGACCCGCAAACGTTCGCCGGCCATCATCATGGCATATTCAGGGGCATTAGACAAGGCGGCAAGCATTTCGGTGTGGCCGGGATAGTGGTAACCGCCGGCGTTGAGCATATCCTTGCCGATGGGGCAAGTCACCATGGCCGCCAGCTCTCCCGCCTGAATCAGGCGCACCGCCTCGACGATACAGGCGCCCATGGCCCGGCCACTGGCCACGGTGGGGTGCCCCCAGGCTGGCAGCGGATCGAGCTGTGAGACGGGCAGCACATTAAGCGCGTCCTCCCGCGGTATCTGCCCCGGTTGCCAAAGCTTGAGCGGCACCGTCAAGTTCAGTTGCCGGGCGCAATTGGCTAAAACTCCGATATCGCCCAGAACAATCGGAACGAAGGGGGTGGTCTGATCCTGGTCGTGCCAAAACCGAAGAAGCAACTCCGGCCCAACACCAGAAGCGCAACCCATTGTTATGCCGATAATATCACATGTTTTTCGGCCAGCCATTTCAGTATCCATCCGCCAGCTCGAAAGCATTTTTCACCAGTTCGATCTCCGGTTTACCCCTGATAAAAGTTACCGCCACCACATCGAAACGGGCGGCGGGGTGATCGCTGCGCTCCCGGAGAAGATACTCCCGGGCCGCCCGGACGATTTTGGCCTGTTTGCGCCGATCAACCGCTTCCAAGGCCGAACCGAAGAGATCGCCCCGGCGACACTTGACCTCGACGAAAACCAGCTCGCCGGCCTCCTCGGCCACCAGGTCCAGTTCGGCCCCGTGGGCCCGGTAATTGGCCGCCAGAATCAGATAGCCGTGCCGAACCAGGAAATCGCGGGCCAAAATTTCGCCGCGCCGGCCCAGCTCCTGACGCTGGTGGGTCACCTGGGGTCCTCCCCGGTCCGGCCATCAGTGGCGGCGGCTATGGCCAGCCTAACCGGTTTAAAACTGTGCCGATGTTCGGGACAGGGCCCGTGCGCTTGCAGCAAAAGCCGGTGTTCGGCGGTGCCGTATCCTTTGTGTTGCTGGAAGTTGTATTGGGGATATTGCTGATGAAGTTCCGCCATGATCTCGTCCCGTCGCACCTTGGCAACGACACTGGCGGCGGCGATGGAGGCGCTGCGGGAATCACCCCGGATCAGGGCCTGTTGCGGCAGCGGCAAGGCAACGGTGAACTTACCGTCCACCAATAGATAATCGGGCAGCAGGCCCCCCGACAATCCCGCCAGGTCCTGTACCGCCTTCTTCATGGCCAGCAGCGCAGCCTGCAGGATATTGATCCGATCAATCTCCGCCGCCGAGACCACCCCCAGGCCCCAGGAGGCGCCGGGCAGGGCGCGGAGGCGGCCCACCAGCTCCAGCCGGCGCTCCGGCGTCAGCTGTTTGGAATCTTTAAAAATTCCCGCCTCGCACTGCCTGGGCAGGATGACACAGGCCGCCACCACCGGTCCCGCCAAGGGACCGCGGCCAGCCTCGTCGGTACCGGCGACCAACCGGTAACCCTGCCCCCACAGCGAACGCTCAAAGGCCAGGGAGTCGCCGACGGCCGGCTCCCTGGCCCACAAGGTTCGCTTTCCCAAGGGCATCCCAACGGAAATCAGTTATTGATGTCCCGTTCGCGAATCCGCGCCGCCTTGCCACGCAGATCCCGGAGGTAGTAGAGCCGGGAGCGCCGAACCCGACCGTTGCTGATCAGTTCGATCTTTTCCACCTGGGGAGAGTGGAGGGGGAAGGTCTTTTCCACACCCACCCCGTGGGAAATCTTACGGACGGTAACGCTGGCGCCCATGGTGCCTCGACGACGACGGGTTACCACTCCCTGGAAAATCTGGACCCGCTCCTTGGTGCCTTCCATGATCCGAAAATGGACCTTGACGGAGTCACCGGGACGGAATTCCGGGTGGTCATGGCGCATCTGTTCCTGTTCGATCTGGGCAATAGCGTTCATTACTCTTCCTCTTGATATTTGGTAGTGATGCAGCTTAAGCAAAATTAAACTTCCATTCAGGTCACGGCCAGCAGACGATCCATAATGATCGCCGCCGCCGACCGCACCGGTAAATGGTTATAATCGCCCCCGCCGCTGATGGGCGGCAGGAAAGCGTCAACCTCTGCCAGGGCTTCCGGGGCCAACCCCCAGGCCGTTCCCAGCAGGATCAGCGTCGGCCCCTTGGCGACCAACCGTTTTTTCAGATCCTGGTAGGCGATCTCCCGGCCTTGGGCCCTGGCACTGGTGGCCACCACCAGGGGGGCCTCTCCCTGCCGGGCGGTGATCTTGGCGTAGAGACCAGCCAAATCCGGCACCACCCGCACCAGCTGGAGGGCCTCTTTGCGGGCCGGATTCAACTCCCCGCCCCGGCCGGTGAGCCAGTGGGCCAGCAGTTCCGCCACCAGACTCTGCTGGTCGGCGTAAGGGGTGACCAGATGAAAACGGGCAATCCCGTAGGTGCGGCCGGTCCTGGCGATGTCATGGATATCCAGGTTGGTGACCGCCGAGCCGATCAACTCGCCCCGGCGATTGTTCACCGGGTAGTGGACCAGGGCCACCTCCAGCCATTTTCCCGCGCTCATCGCTTCAATCTCCGCCAACCCCGGCCGAGGGCAACGAAATACCGTTTTCCCGCAGCAACTTGAGTTCCGCCGGGGTAAGCTCCATGGCCGCTACCAGCTCCGGGCGCCGGGAGATGGTCCGGCGCACCGCCGCCAGAAAACGCCAACGCTCTATGGCGGCATGATCGCCGGAGAGCAGCACATCCGGCACCTCCCGCCCGGCGAAGATCCGGGGCCGGGTATACTGAGGATACTTCAGCCCGCCGCGACTGCCCCGGCTGAAGGTGTCGTTCTCGGCCGAATCTCCGCAGCCCAGCACCCCGGGCAGAAGCCGAATCACGCTGTCCAGCAGCACCAGGGCCGCCGGCTCGCCGCCGGTGAGGACGTAGTCACCGATGGACACCTCAAGGTCAACGTAAGCGGCGCGAAATCGTTCATCCACCCCTTCATAGCGACCACAGACCAGAATCAGCTGTTTTTCCCCGGCCAACTCCTCAGCCAGTCGCTGATTCAGGGTGCGCCCCTGGGGGGTAAGCAGCACCACCCGGGCATCGCCACCGTTCCCCCGCGCCTGCTCAACGGCGGCGGCCAGAGGTTCGGGCTTCATCACCATCCCCTCCCCGCCCCCGAAGGGACGGTCATCGGTCATGGCGTGTTTGTCCGTGGCGTAATCACGGATATTATGGGTCTGAATCACCACCAGCCCATCCTGGACCGCCCGCCGGATCATTCCCGCGCCCAACGGGGAGACAAAAAAGTCCGGGAAAATGGTCAAAATATCAAAACGCATAGGGCGCTTCAACCGTTGAGCTCCAGCAAGCCCGGGGGCGGGGTCAGCAGGAGAAAGGCTTCCTCAACGGCAGTGGCGGCCTGCAAGCGCATAAACTCTTCATGGACCGGCACCAGTATCTCCCGTCCGTCCCCGTCGCTGATCACCAGGATGGCGCGGGCGGCAGTGGGCAGCAGACCGCTGACCCTGCCGATCTCCCGGCCCTCTCCATCCCTGGCGGCCAGGCCCAGCAATTGATGCCAGTAAACCTCCCCGGCCGGCAACGGGGGCAACTGGCTGATCGCCACCGCCACCAGGCAACCCCGCAGGGTTTCCGCCCCATCGCGATCATCAACCCCGGCCAGTCGGACAATCACCGCTTCCCCGCTGCTGCGGCTGGCCAGCAGCTCATAGGCCCGGGGGCCCTCAGCGGCGGCCAGCAGAAAAAGCTGCCGGTAACCCTTAAGAGCCAAGGAGCCACCGGCCAAGGGCACAATCTTCAACTCCCCCTTGATCCCCTGCGGTTTGACGATCTTGCCGATCGCCACCAACCCGGCCCGCAAGGGGCCGGTAGCGTGAATTTTCACTGCCCGACCCGCTATTCCACAATTTCAAGGCGGATTTGACGCTGACCCGGAGCCACAGCGCCGAGCAAAGTACGCAGGGCGCGGACGGTCCGGCCCTGGCGACCGATCACCTTGCCCAAGTCCTCGTTGGCGACCCGCAGTTCAAGCAGCAAAGCGTCATCCGCTTCGCTGCTGCTGACCTCCACCGCCTCGGGCTTATCCACCAGGCCGGCAGCGACAAAAGCTACCAACTCCCGCATGGCGCGGCCTACTCTGCCGCCGGGGCGCCCTTCAGCAGGCTGCGCACGGTGTCGGTGGGCTTGGCGCCCCGGGCCAGCCAATCGGCAACCCGGTCCTGCTTGACGCTTACCAGCGCGGGCTCCTGCATGGGGTCGTAGGTGCCGACCACCTCCAGGAAACGGCCATCGCGTTTGGCCTCGGAATCCGCCACTACAATCCGGTAAAAGGGCTTCTTTTTCCTGCCCATCCGGGTCAGGCGAATGTGTACTGCCATCTTGTCACTCCTCCAAATAAAGGGGATAATCACACTTACCACTATCTAGCCAGCCCTTTGGGCCGTTTACGCCTTTTCTTGCCGCCGCCCACCAGGCCGCCCAGGCCGCCGGGTTTGCCGCGGAATTTCTTCATCAACTTAAGCATCTCGGTGTAACTTTTGATCACCTTGTTGACATCCTGGACCTGGGTGCCGCTGCCCCTGGCGATCCGGGCCCGGCGCGACGCGTTGATGATCGCGTGGTTGCGCCGCTCCTTGGCGGTCATCGAGTTGATCACCGCCTCAACCTTGACCAGCTCACGTTCGTCGGGTTTGGGGATATCCTGCATCTTTTTGAAGCGGCTCATCCCCGGGATCATCCCCATGATCTGCTCCAGGCTGCCCATCTTGCGAACCTGTTTGATCTGATCGAGAAAATCCTCCAGGGTAAAACCGTCCTGGCGGATCTTTTGGGCCAGATCCTCAGCCTTGTCTCGATCGATGGCGCTTTCAGCCTTTTCGATCAGGGTCAGGACATCTCCCATCCCCAGGATGCGCGAGGCCATCCGATCGGGATGGAAGGGTTCCAGGGCATCAAGCCCCTCGCCCAGGCCGACGAACTTGATCGGCCGGCCGGTGGCCTTTTTGATCGAGAGCGCCGCCCCGCCCCGGGCATCGCCGTCCAGTTTGGTCAGGATCACCCCGCTTAAAGAGAGATCAAGGTGAAACTTGTCCGCCACCGCCACCGCGTCCTGGCCGGTCATGGCATCGACCACCAGCAGGATCTCGGCGGGTTGCAGGGTCACCTTGATCCGGCCCAGCTCCTCCATCAGGGTCTGATCGACATGGAGACGGCCGGCGGTATCGATGATCATGGTATCGCAACCGAGCTCGCCGGCCCGGCCGAGGGCCTGGCGGCAGATCTCCACCGGATCCTGCTCGGTTTGCGAGGGATGCACCGGAACCTGCAGGGTTCCGGCCAACACCCGCAACTGCTCGATGGCGGCGGGCCGGTAAACATCGGCCGGCACCAGATAGGGTTTCTTGCCATCCTTTTGCAACCGTCTGGCCAGCTTGCCCGCCGAGGTGGTTTTACCGGAGCCCTGCAGGCCCACCAGCATGATCACCACCGGCTTGCGGCCCCCCAGATCCAGCTCGACGTTGCTGCCGCCCAGCAACTCCACCAGCTCCTGGTGGACTATCTTGATCACCTGCTGGCCGGGAGCCAGGCTTTTCAGAACCTCCTGCCCCACCGCCTTCTCGGTTACAGCGGCAACGAAATCCTTGACCACCTGGAAGTTGACATCGGCCTCCAGCAGGGCAAGCCGGACCTCCCGCATCGCCTCCTGAATATTCTCCTCATTCAGGGTGCCATGGCCGCGCAGCTTTTTGAAAACATCCTGCAAGCGGTCGGAAAGATTGTCGAACATACCTAATACCTTGTTTTTTTAAAAATTTTTACCGTCGCGCCGATGACGAAAAAAAACAACTCCGGACGCAGACCGGAAAACGGGCAAGAATACTTGCAAGCCCCGATAATGTCAAGCGCCAAAACGGTTACCCGGCGGCCAGGGTTTCCGGACTGTCCACCTGCCGAATCTCACAGGGATAATCGGTGGGGATGATCTTTTTAAGCAGGCCGGAGAGTACCGTTTTGGGACCGACCTCGATAAAGGTGCCCACCCCGGCGGCCCGCAGGTTTTCAATGATTTCGTACCAGCGAACGGTAGCGGCGATCTGGCGGGCCATGATGGAACGAATCGCGGCCGGATCGGTCTCCGGGGCGGCGGTTACATTGAAAAACAACGGCGTGGCCGGAGGGTTGAAAGGGGTGGCGGCCATGATTTTGCTAAAGTCCGGCACCGCCCCGGCAATCAACTCACTGTGCCAGGCCCCGCTCACCGGCAGGGCTATGGCCTTGCCGCCCCGCTCCTTGGCCAGGGCCGAAGCCGCTTCCACCGCCGGGGTATCGCCTGAAATCACGATCTGGGCGGCGGAGTTATGGTTGGCGATGGTGATTCGCCCCCTGGAGGCCGCGGCGGCCACGATTTCAGCCACCGCCGCGAAATCCAGTTTGACCACCGCCGCCATGGCCCCGGGGTTCCGGGCCGCCTCCCGCTCCATCAAACGGCCGCGCTCGGTGACCAGCCGGATGGTGTCATCAAAGCTGAGGACCCCGGCGGCCGCCAGGGCGGAATATTCCCCCAGGCTGTGACCGGCATAATAGTCGGCCCGAACCCCGGACTTTTGCACGGCCCGCAGACAGATCAAGTTGATGACCGTCAACGCCGGCTGCAGGTTAAGGGTGCGGGTCAGCTCCTCCAGCGGGCCCTCCAGGCAAAGCCTTTCCAAAGGCAGGCCGCTGAGCTTTTCGGCCCGGACCAACAGCTCCCTGGCCTGGGAGTCCTGCTCGAGAAAGCCCCGGCCCATACCGATATACTGGGACCCCTGGCCGGGGAAAATGATCGCGGTTTTAGCGGGATCGCTCATCGGGATTCTCCTAGGGTTTTAAGTCACTTTTACTGGCCGGTCGCTGGCGCCAGGAGGCCAGCAGGAACAACGCCACCCCCACGGTGATGGCGCTGTCGGCAATGTTGAAGCCGGGCCAGTTATAACCCCGCCAGTAAAAATCGAGAAAATCGGTAACCTGGCCAAAACGGACCCGGTCGATCAGATTACCGATGGCGCCTGCGGCGATCAGGGCCAGGGC
>DSDS01000055.1 GCA_011048585.1 Desulfurivibrio alkaliphilus
CCACGGCTGGCCTGGCTAATATCTGGCTCAGCAAGGCTGGCATACCTTCACGAATATCATCGTAATCGTTCAGCAGCACCGCATCTTCGGGCGATCAGCCAGGCTTACGTACACGGGGTACGCAACACTTGGCCGCTTGCCCGAACCTGCGGCACTGCTGAACGATTACAGCCCGTTAGATCGACAAGTTGTTGACCATGGTGAACGGATACATATCATCAGGGGACGCTGTCAGAAAGCGGCAACCGGCCCCTGAATGGTCGTCGCCGTCCGGTTAACGAACAACAAAATGGACATTGCCGGCCAGAATATAATCTCCGCTCTCCAGATCATAATCTAAATTCCGACCGCTCACCGTCAGCTCTTCGGCAAAGATCTCCACCCCGGCCCGACTGCTCACCCGCCGCTGTCGCCCGTGGTAACTCAGGGCCGGGGTAGTCAGCCGCAGGCGCTCAGCCTCGTTTAACCGCACATCCCCTTCCAGGTAAAGCATTTCACCGGAGGGATCATAGTAGCCCCGGGCGGCGGTAAACAACAGATCGTCCCCCTCCTCCCGGAAGAGTGCGCCGTCGATGGCCGCCAGCAACAGTTTATCGCTTTGCGGGTCGGTCCGCAGGCTGGGGGTGTCGATCCGCAACCGACGGACCCCGGCTTCATCCTGGTAAAAACGAACCCCGTCCAGGATGAAGCGTTGCGTCTGTTCCTCGGACCGGCCGGCACCCCCCTCATCCCAGGGCGGCGGGGCCAGAAACCACCGCACCCCGGCGCCATAGAGGGGCCAGCCCAGCAGCAGCAGCAGGGGGATCAGCCAGAGCAGGTTACGGGCTCCGGCCATCATCGGCTGCTCCCCTCGCCGCCTCCCCCGAGGGCGGGATGTTCGGGACAGTAGCGGGCCAGCAATTGCTCATGGGCCCCCCGGGCCTCGATGAGCAGTTCGCACAACTCGCGCACCGCCCCCTTGCCTCCCGGCTGGCGGGTAACATAATGGGCCACCGCCTTGACTTCGGCCACCGCGTCCGCCACCGTGGCCGCTAAACCCACCCGGACCAGCAGGGGCAGATCAAGCCAGTCATCACCCATATAGGCAACCTGGGCCGGCCGCAGATTCTGCTCCCGCAAAATCCGTTCGTAGGCCGCCAGCTTATCGCGGGCCCCCTGAACGACATGGGCCAGGCCCAGATCGGCGGCCCGCCGCCGTACCGCCTCGGAACTACGCGCGGTGACCACCCCCACCTCAACCCCGGCCTCCTGCAATAAGCGTATTCCCAAACCATCCCGGGTGGAAAAGGCCTTAAATTCAGTCCCGCTATCGGTATAGAGGATGGAGGCATCGGTCAGCACTCCGTCCACATCCAGCAGCAGCAGACTTATCTCCCGAGCCCGGGGCAGGCAGTTTTTCCAGGCATAACCGCGCTCCTCCCGGGCTTGGCCGCGCAGGGCCGCCCGCTGCCGCAACCCGGCGGTGATCTCGCAATCGGAAGGATAACCGGCGGTTGAGCTCATCCAGCCACCGCCTGATCGACAAAGGGGGCAACCGCCTGCCGGACCGCCAGGAGCTGGCGCAAAACCCCTTCCACCTCGGCCAGAGGCAGGGAGTTGGGGCCGTCGCAACGGGCGTGGTCGGGATCGGGATGGACCTCCATGAAGAGACCGTCAACCCCTACGGCCACCGCCGCCCGGGCCAGAGTGGCAACGAACTGGCGCTGGCCGCCGGAACTGCCGCCGGCCCCGCCGGGCAGTTGGACGCTGTGGGTGGCGTCGAAGATCACCGGGCAGCCCAGTTCCCGCATCAGGGGCAGGGAGCGCATATCCACCACCAGGTTGTTGTAGCCGAAGGTGCTGCCCCGTTCGGTAAGCAACAGCCCTCCCCTCCCGGCGGCCCGAATTTTGGCCACCGCGTGGGCCATGTCCCAGGGCGCGGCGAACTGCCCCTTTTTCAAATTGACCGGCCTGCCGGAGGCCGCCGCCGCCACCAGCAGATCGGTCTGGCGGCAGAGAAAGGCGGGAATCTGCAGCAGGTCCAGGACCTGGGCGGCCGGCTCCACCTGGGCAACCTCATGGATATCCGAGATCAACGGCAGGTCGAACTCCCGGCCGATGGCCTTAAGAATCTCAAGCCCCTCTGTTAGCCCCGGCCCCCGAAAGGAGGAGAGCGAGGTGCGATTGGCCTTATCGAAGGAGGCTTTGAAGATCAGGGAGACCCCCAAGCGACCGGTGACATCCTTCAGGGTGGCGGCGATCTCCCGCATCACCGCCTGATCCTCGATCACGCAAGGGCCGGCAATCAGGCAGAGGGGTTGGCCCGGCCCGACCTGAAAACGTTCGCCCACGGCTACACTTTGCATGGTCCTACCCCCGGTGGGCCAGCGCCGCCTTGATAAAGGCCGCGAACAGAGGGTGGGGCCGCATAGGCCGGGATTTGAACTCGGGGTGAAACTGGCAGCCCAGGAACCAGGGATGATCGGCCAGCTCGACAATCTCCACCAGCTTATCGTCCGGCGAGGTTCCGCTGATCACCAGACCGGCTTCAACCAGCCGCTCCCGGTACTCATTGTTGAACTCATAACGGTGACGATGGCGCTCATCGACCTGTTCAACCCCGTAAGCCGCCCGGGCGAAGCTCTTTTCCCGCAGAGTGCAGGGATAGCTGCCCAAACGCAGGGTGCCGCCCAGCTCACCACTCTCCTCCCGGATCTGGACCCGGCTGGTCCGGTAGTCGTACCACTCCCTGATGAAGTAGATCACCGGATGGGGTGAGCCGGGGTTGAATTCAGTGCTGTCGGCATCGGACAAACCAGCAATATTTCGGGCGAATTCCACCGTCGCCAGCTGCATGCCCAGGCAGATTCCGAAAAAAGGCACCTTCTGTTCCCGGGCATGGGTGATGGCCATGATCTTGCCCGCCACCCCCCGGCCGCCGAAGCCCCCGGGCACCAGAATCCCGTGGCAATGGGCCAGCAGTTGGCCTGGCCCCTGGGCCTCGATATCCTCGGCGCTGACGTAGTGCAGCACCACCCGGGCATCATTGGCCACTCCACCGTGGACCAGCGCTTCATGCAGACTCTTATAGGACTCCTTCAGCTCGACATACTTACCGATGATCGCGATGGGCACCTCGCGGGCCGGGTTCTTGATCCTGGTCACCAGCTCCTGCCAGGGCTCCAGCCGTGGGGCCCCGGTCCAGATATTGAGCAGCTTGAGGATCTTATCGTCCAGGCCCTCATCATGGAAACAGAGGGGAACCTCGTAAATATTTTCCACATCGCGGGCGGTGATCACCGCGTCCCGTTCCACATTGCAAAAGAGACCGATCTTATCCTTCAACTCATCGCTTAAGGTGGCCTCGGTACGGCAGAGCAGGATATCGGGCTGGATGCCGATGGCCCGCAACTCCTTGACGCTGTGCTGGGTGGGCTTGGTCTTGACCTCGCCGGCGGTCTTGATGTAGGGAACCAAGGTGACATGGATATAGATAGTGTTTTCACGGCCAAGATCGGTGCGCAACTGGCGAATCGCCTCCAGAAAAGGGAGGGACTCGATATCGCCGATGGTGCCGCCGATCTCGACAATGGCCACATCGACCTCATCCTCCAGTTGGCGAACCGCCTTTTTGATTTCGTCGGTTATATGGGGAATAACCTGGACGGTGCCGCCAAGATACTCTCCCCGCCGCTCCTTGCTGATCACCGCGTGGTAGATCCGGCCCGAGGTATAGTTGTTCCGCTGGCCCAGGCTGACCGAGGTGTAGCGCTCGTAGTGGCCCAGATCAAGATCGGTTTCCGCCCCGTCGTCGGTGACATAAACCTCGCCGTGCTGAAACGGGTTCATGGTGCCGGGGTCGACATTGATGTAGGGGTCCAGCTTCTGGAAGGTGATCTTCAACCCCCGGCTTTCCAGCAGGGCACCGATGGCGGCCGCGGCCAGCCCCTTGCCCAGCGAGGAAAGCACCCCGCCGGTGATAAAGATAAACTTGGTGCGCGATCTTTGTGTTTTGGCAGGTTTCATGCGTCTTTCAGGTGGGGTATCGGGTTAATAACTGGTTTAGCGGCCAACGATTGCGGCTGAGCAAAAAAACGTGAACATCCAAGGGCCGACTATAGCACCAAGTCGGGGGAAGGCAAAGCAAAAAGCCGGGACTTTTTCCCCCAAGCTGGCTAAAGTAGGCGCGAAGAGAAAAATCAAGGACCGCCAACCGCATGATCCGGCCCCGGAATTGTGGCCAAAGCCCCAGAGAGAAGCATGAAATTCGATCTCACCCGCCGGGCGGCCATCGCCCTCGTCATGGCCTTGGCCCTGCTACCCACCGCCTGCGCCAAACACCCCACCATCCTCGCGACCCCCACTGGTAAAACCAGGGCCGAAACCCCGCTCCCGGAAGCCGGCAAGCGCCCCCCGGAGGCGACCCGCATTCCGGCCACCCAGCGACCGTACCAGATCAAGGGCAAAACCTATTATCCCATCCCCTCGGCCCACGGGTTCACCGAGAGCGGTCTCGCCTCCTGGTACGGGGCCAAATTTCACGGTCGCCGCACCTCCAACGGGGAGGTTTACGACATGTACGCCGTCAGTGCCGCCCACAAAACCCTGCCGATGAACACCCACCTGCTGGTGAAGAATCTGGAAAACGGCAAGGAGATCACCGTGCGGATCAATGACCGGGGCCCATTTGTCCGGGGTCGGATCATCGACCTCTCCTACCGGGCCGCCCAGGAGCTGGGCATGGTCGAACAGGGCCTGGCCCGAGTCCAGATCACCGCTTTGGGCGAGGCGGTGCGTTACGTGGAGGATGGTCGTAGCGGGGAACGGTTCGCCGCCATCCTGGATTTCGAACACGGCGAGTTCTACGTCCAGGTGGGCGCCTTCACTCAACAGGAGAACGCCCGCCGCCTCCAGCAACAACTCGACACCTGGGGACGGAGCGCCGTGGTCAAAGAATATGACCATGGCGGCCAGATCTTTTATCGGGTCCAGGTCAGCGCCGGCGATACCATGAGCGGCGCTCTCCGCATGGAACGAGTAATGATAGAGGCCGGCTTTCCCGACGCCTTTGTGGTTGCCCGTTAACTCCTACCACCGCCTTGCCAAAGGGAGCAGAGATGCTTATACTCTGCCCCGGACCGGGGTTTAGCCATCCACTATGGAATTTGCAAGCATAAAGGGGATATTAAGCAACCATGGATTACTATGAGACACTTGGGCTGGGCAAAGGCGCCGGGCAGGAGGAGATCAAGAAGGCCTACCGCAAACTGGCCCTGAAATACCACCCCGACCGCAACCAGGGCAACAAGAAGGCCGAGGAGAGGTTCAAGCAGATCAGCGAGGCTTACGCGGTTCTCTCCGATCCGGAAAAACGGAAGCAGTACGACACCTTCGGGGCCTCCGGCTTCCAGCAGCGCTACTCCCAGGAGGATATTTTCCGCAACACCAATATCAACGACATTTTGCGGGAGTTCGGCATCAATCTGGGCGGCGGCCGGACCACGTTTCGCGCCGGCCCCGGCGGGGGCGGTTTTTTTGACGATCTGTTCGGAGTGGGGGGCGGGATGGGCGGCCAGCAGGCCGATTTCCGGCAGTTCCGCCAGGGCCCGCAGCAACCGCGGATGGTCAGGGGCAACGACCTGAGCCTGGAGTTGCCGATAACTCTGGAGGAGGTTTTGCGGGGCGGCGAAAAGACCATTTCGTTGGGCCGGGGCGGCCAGGCCGACAAGGTGGCGGTCAAGATTCCCCCCGGAATCGAAAGCGGTAAAAAGCTGCGCTTGGCCGGCAAGGGCGGACCCTCCCCCATGGCCGGCCCCCCGGGGGATCTGCTGTTATTGATCAGCGTGCAACCCCATCCTGTCTTCAGCCGCGAGGGCGACAACCTGCTGACCGAGAAGGAGATTCCCCTCAGCAGCGCCCTGCTGGGCACCGAAGTGCCGGTGCCCACCCTGGAGGGCCGGCAGTTGAAGGTCAAGGTCCCGCCCGGGATGCAGCCGGGCGGCCGTTTGCGCCTCAAAGGCCACGGCCTGCCCTCCGGACCCCGCGGCCCCAGGGGCGACCTGCTGGTGAAAATAAACCTGCGGCTCCCCAAAAAACTGACCAAAGAGCAGAAAAATCTGGTGGAGGAGTTGGCGGCGTCGGGACTGTAGGAGGCCGTTCAGGCCCCGGGGCCGAAAGCTCACCGCCCCTGGGCGTCAACCTGGTTGCGCCCCCGCTCCTTGGCCGTATAGAGGGCCTTGTCGGCCACGAAAAACCAGGAGATCCCACCGGCCGCGCCGGCCGCCAGCAGCAGAGCCGCCGCCCAGACCACCGGAGCCGGGGCCGCCCCATAGGACCCGGCCAGCACCGCCAGTAACATGACAGTACTGGCCGAAACCAGGGTGGCCAGCAGGACCCGGTAATAGAGAGAGCTTCATCCGTCATCACCCTGATCGATTGGTTTATGGTTGATCGACCTTGCCGACCACCCGAGGCCCCGGTCGCTCCAAGCCGAGCAGTTCAAGCACCAGGGACAAGGCCGTCGGGAGGGCCTCCGCCACCGCCCGGCTCAACTCTTCGGCGAACCAGTCCACCTCGGCGGCCTCGATCCCGACCAGCTCGATCCTCTCGGGCAGGGCCAGGTCGAGGGCCCGCCCCAAACGGAGCAGCGCGGCCAGATCGCCCCCATGGCTAACGGCAAGATGACGTGCCGAGGCGGCGGAAGCCACCGCCAACCGGGCCACACTTCCGGGAGTCCGGGTTCCGCTCAACATGGCATCGACAATGATGGCCCGTCGGTAACCGACCATCAGCTCCAGCAGGCCCAATCCGCCACTCCGACTGGTAACCACCCTGACTCCGGCCCCGGGGGGTAAAGAGTCCTGCAGCAGGGCGGCAACCTTCAGGCCCACCCCGTCGTCGGCCAGCAACGGGTTGCCCAGACCGATCACGATGGTATGCGCCATCTGCCGCCGGAAAAACCTACTGCCCCCCGCCGGTAAGCCGCGCCAGGGCCTCCCGGTAACGGCTGGCGGTCTTGGCAATGATCTCGGCGGGCAGCGGCGGCGGCGGGGGTGACTTGGGCCAGTCGAGGGAGCTGAGGTAGTCCCGCAGATATTGTTTATCGAAACTGGGCTGACCGCCGCCCGGCCGATGAAGATCCGCCGGCCAGAAGCGGGAGGAGTCGGGAGTGAGGACCTCATCGATCAGGATCAGGCGATCATTTTCATCCAGGCCCAGTTCAAACTTGGTGTCGGCGATAATGATCCCCCGTTCAATGGCGTAATCCGCCGCCCGGCGATAGAGCGCCAAACTTGCCTGCCGGGCTTGGGCGGTCAACTCCCGCCCCAGCAGCTCCTCCATCTGCCGCAGGGAAATATTCTCATCGTGGCTGCCCAAAGCCGCCTTGGTGGAAGGGGTGAAGAGGGGTTCGGGCAGTTTTTCCGATTCCTCCATTCCCGCAGGCAGCTCAAAGCCGCAAACCGTGGGATTCTGCCGGTAAGCCTGCCAGAAGCTGCCGGAGAGATAACCCCGGACGATGCACTCCACCGGCAGGGGCCGGGCCCTTTTAACCAGCATGCTCCGGCCCCGCAACTGCTCCCGATAGGGAGCGCAAGCGGCGGGATAGGTGGCCGGATCAGCACTGAGCAGGTGATTGGGGAGAATATCCTTGAGGTAGTCGAACCAGAACAGGGACATCCTGGTCAGAATCTCACCCTTGCCGGGAATGGGCTCCTTCATCACCACGTCATAGGCGGAGATCCGATCGGAAGCAACCATCAGCAGCTGCTCACCCACCTGGTAAAGATCGCGGACCTTGCCCCGGTGCAGCAGCTTGAGGCCGGCAAAACTGGTTTCATAGACGGGATCGTTCATCACCGGTTCCATGGGTTATTGGGGTTCGACGGCAGTTTGGGGTACGATACCGCCAAACCGCCGCGGCGTAAACAGTTAACCGCCTGCCAAACCGGTCACAGATCGGCAGGCATGGGCGGCGTGGCCCCCGCCCGCGAAGCCACATAGGCCCCGCGGCGATTGGCCCGTCCCAGGATCTCCGGCCAGGGGAGGGCGGCGGATGAGTCGGTCCAGTCCGGGTTTCGGGCGGAATAATCGGCGATCAGGGAGGCGAAAAAGGCGTCTCCGGCCCCCACCGTGTCCACCACCCGCGCCGGGGTCCCGGCCCCAACAAAAACCCCGGCGGCGGAGACCACCCAGGCCCCCTCCGCTCCCTCGGTGACCACCAAGGCCGCCAAACGGTAGCGCTCACGCAACGCCGCCGCCAGGGCCTGGCGAGTGGCGTGATCAGTGGCGGTGGCGTCAGCGGCGGCCAACCCCAGCCAGACCCCCAGTTGACTCAACTCCGCCCCGTTAACCTTGACCAGATCAGCCTGCTCCAGGGAAGCTACCACCAACTCCCGGGGGGTGAAGGGGGGCCTGAGGTTGACATCATAGAAACAGAAACGAGCGGCGGCGGCCAGGGCCAGGATCGCCCGGCGGGAGCGGGGATCGCGCTGGGCCAGGGTACCGAAAACCAGGGCAAAGGGCTTTTCCCCGGCGGCGGCCAGGGCCGGGGCGGGCTCGATATTGTCCCAGGCGGCCGGCGCGACGATCTCGTAGGCCGGCTCGCCATCCAAGCCGAAGCTCACCTTGACCCGGCCGGTGGGCAGCCGCTCATCCCGCTGCACTCCGTTCAGGGGGAGTCCCAACTCCTCCAGGCGAGTCAAGGTGGCCTCACCCAGCTGATCCCGGCCCACCCGGGTGATCACCCGTACCGGCAAACCTTGGGTGGCCAGATGGTAAGCCACATTGACCGGGGCGCCGCCCAGCACCTCCCGCTCGGGGAAGATATCCCACACCACTTCACCAACCGAGACAATCATCATCACAACAGGCGCCCCGCCCGCTCCTTGAAGTAGAGGTGATAGAGAAGTTCACTGTACTGGTTGAGCCGGGTCTTGGCCTGCTGGGAGATGGAGTAGCGCCAGAACCCGTAAACCTTGGTCAGCCGGGTCAGCTTCTGGCAGTGCAGGGGCCAGGTGAAGCGGGATTGGGCCCGCTCCAAAGCCCGCCGGGAAAAGCCCTGCCAGTGGCGGGAATCCTCGGCACAATGACGGAAAAATTCGCTTAGCCGAGCGGTCATCGAGGCCGGATCGGTGGGGTTGATCAGAAAACCCGAGCGTTCATGCTCAATGATCTCCAGGGGTCCCCCGAACTGGGTGGCAAAAACCGGCAGCCCCGAATGCATCGCCTCCAGAATGGTCAGACCGAAGGCCTCGAAGAGGGCCGGCTGAACAAAGATCCCCCCCCGGTCGGCCACAATCCGGTAAGCCTCACCGGTCTCCCGCTTGCCCAGAAACTTGCCGATCCAGCGTACTTGACCATGGAGTTGATACTGTTCGAGCAGGCCGTGCATTTTGCGGATCTCCGCCGCCTCCTCGGCATCCTTGGAGCGTTCCGGATCCACCACGCTGGCCACCATGATCAGGTTGGCCCGCTGCCGCAGCTCCTCATCGCGGCCATAGGCCTCCACCAAACCGGTGAGATTCTTGATCCGGTCCAGACGGGCGATGGTGAAGATCGGGGGCTTATCCGGTTGGGCCAGCCGGCCCAGGCAATCGCCGTCCTCGGTGCTGAAGAGCAGGTCACCGATCTGTTTGCGCATCCTGGCCGGACGTGAGCGCTTGCGGTTGTATGGGAAATAGATATCCTGACTGACTCCCGGGGGAATCACGTTGAACCGGGGATGAAAGAGGTTGATCCCGCTGACCACGTTGATCAGCCCCGGCATGGTGAAAAACTGGTAGGACTCGTATTGGCCAATACTGTCATCGGTGCCGGTGATCTCCTGGACGGTGCTGGAGATGATGAAGTTGGCCTGATTCATGGCAATCAGGTCAACCATGAACTGAATGGAAAAGTTGTACTCCTGCTCAAACTGATGCCAGTAAAGATCGCTATAGAGGTATTTCGATTTTTCCAGGGCATGAGCGATATTACACTGAATCACCCCCATGCTTTTGGAGAGACGGGTGGCCACCAGGTTGCCGTCGGAATAGTTGCCGACGATCAGATCCGGCCGCCCCCCCAGCTCCCGGCGAATCTCCTCCTCGGCATCCACCGAGAACTGGTCCAGAAAGGGCCAGATCCGGAAACGGGAGATCCAGTGGGGCACCACCTCATGGTCGGGGTAACGAAAGGGAACCCGCAGAATCCAGACATTGGCGGTGTCCATCACCTTCTCCAGGCGCTGATCGGAGGTGGTTCCCTCATCTTCCGGGATCAGGCGGGTGATGATCAGAATCTTGGGTTCGATAACCAGACCGGCGCTCTTCAGATCCCCGGCCAGGAACTGTTCCAGGGCCTTGGCCTGGTCCAGCACATAAACCACCTGCCCGCCGGTATCGGGCCGGCCCAGCACGTTATCCTGGCCGAACCAGCCGTGGGGGCTGATCAGCACCACCTTGGAGACCATGGGGATCCGGGCAAGAAACTCCTCCAGATTGGCCTCATCGGGTTGTTCCAGAATATCCTGGAGCAGATGCATGGTCTCCAGAATCCGGGGCAGGGAATCCCCCCAGCCCTCCAGAAAGCCGAACTTGGCCAACCGCTGGTAGATCCTGGGCAGGTCATCGGGGTAGCGGCAACGCTCGAGGAAATCCAGCGCCCGCCCCAGGGCGGCCTCCAGCTCCCCCGAGTTGCCCACCAGGGCTCCGTTGAGCAGCAGCTGCACCCCGTGCAACTGGTGCAGCTTGAGAAATTCGTAGAGGGAGCGGTTCCATTTTTCCGGCTGGCTGGACAGGTTGCCCGACATGTGGCGATTGAGGAACTTGATCCCTTGGCCAATGGTGTTGGGGTCCTTCAGGCCGGGGCCATAATCGTAGAAGGGGACCAGATCAAGGGCCAGGGTGCGCTGCTGGAGAGGCAGGTCGGGCCTGAGCAATCGCTCCTTGAGGGTCAGAAAGTCGAGGACCGAGAGCGCCGTAAGCTGATCATTCTCCGGGCTCAGGGCAAAGATCCGGCAGTTGGCCCGCCGATGCCGATAGATGATGATTAGCATATCGGCGGCAAAAAGGATCTCCTGGGTTTTACGCAAAAAACGCCAGGAACCGGCCAGATCGCCGGCCTCCGGATGCTGCTCGCAATAGGCGTGGAAGGCCATCAAAATATCATTGCGCAGCAGCAGGGGCGGCTCCGGAGGCTCCAGGCCCAACAGAAATTCGCGCAGCCGGGGGATCTCCTGCTCCTCGACAAAACTGTTCAGATCGTCAACCATGGATCTTCAACTCCCGTTATCTATTTGTCCGGCCCGGCCGGTGACTGAAGGAATTTATAGTGGCGGATGCCATCCAAAATACCTGCGGCATACTCTTTTTTACTGAAATACATCCTGCGTTGGCCCCGCAAGGGCTCCAGCTCCTTGCTGTAGTTGCCCACCACCACCCCGCAGGTGTCGCCCCGCAGCATCTGGGCGTCGGTGCCGGAATCACCGCAGATCATGATACCAGCCAGCGGGATGTTCCACTTATAACTGAGATAGCGCAGCGCCTTACTCTTGGAGGCCCGGTAGGGCAGGATATCGAGAAACTGGCCGTGGGAAAACTCCAGAGTGTAGTGCAGCTTTCTCTTCTGGAGGGCGAAATGAACCCTGGCCAGCTGTTCCCGGTCATCGGACATGAAATAGCTGATTTTGAAGGGGTGCTGACTCTCCCCCTCCTGGGGATCGAGGAAAGGAAGGGAGGCCAGGGCCTTGCGAATGGCCGCCGGCTTCCACTGATGGCTCAAGTGCTGCTGCCAACCGTTGTCGCCCCCGAAATCGGGGCCGTAGTAGATCTCGGTACCCACCGCGGCGATGATGATATCCGGGGCCGGGATATCATGTTCGGCCAACAGTTGGCGGGTGGCCTCCAGACTCCGGCCGGTGGCCAGGCCCCAGGCCACTTTTTGCCGGTGCTGGTCCAGCAGCTCCAGCAGCTCTCGCATGGCCGCCTCATCCCCCACCAGGGTGTTGTCGATATCGGTGATCAACAGACGATCCACCTCGGCCAGCCGCTTGCCGATGGCCCGAGGCTTTTGGGCCGCCGCCTCGGGACTGATCCGGGGCATGGCCGCCAGGGCCTGGCCATAGACCTCGACGGTGGTGGCGCAGTGGGATTCCCAGGAGTAGTGATTGCGGACCCCGATGATCCCGTTGCGGGAGAACTTATCCCACAGCTCCCGATCCACCAGGATCCGCTTGCAGGCCTCGGCGATTTCCACACTGGAGGTGGGGTCGATCAGCAGACCGTTTTCACAGTTGGCGATGATATCGGACGGCCCCCCGTCCCGGGTGGCGACGATGGGCAGGCCGGTGGAAGCCGCCTCCACCAGGGTCAGGCCGAAGGGCTCCACCAGGGCGGGGTTGACAAAAACCCCGCGGCTGTCGGCGCATAGCCGGTAAAGTTCGGGCACCTCCAGGGAAAAATCATGTTTTTTGGGGATCGCCAGCTTGCCGTAGAGGTCGTAGGTGTCCATCAGCAGCAGCATCTCGGTCAAGACGTTGCGCTCATTCTCCTCCATGGTGGAAATATCCTTCCGGATGCCGGCGAAAATCGCCAGATTGGCGATGGCCTGCAGGTCTTTGTCCTCGCCGTAGGCCTTGATCAGGCCGGAGATATTCTTGCGCTGATCAGGACGGCACAAGGCCAGGATAATCGGCTTGTGGGTGGAGTTCCAGAAACGCTGCAGCTCCCGCAGCAGCATGGCCCGGACCTGACGGGCCAGTTCATCGCCGCCGTTCTGCTGATCGAGCTGATTGTGGTAGTAAGGGTAAAAGACCTCGATATCGATGCCGGGGGGAACCACGTTGTAACTGCCGGCGGCGAAACTTTCGTAGAGGGAGTACTGCTTGTCGATCTCATGACGGGTGCTGACGATGATCTGCTCCGAATCGCGGATCACCCGCTCCTCAACCCCGATCCGGTGATCGATGTGATAGCGGCGGTTGATCTCGTCGCCGCTCAGCCCCTCACCCAACAGTTTGCCCTTCTTGTGGGCCCCCATGGAGTGGCCGGTGAACACGAAGGGGGTACCGAAAAAGGAGGCCAGTTCCCGGGCCACATAGCCGCCATCGGCGTAATGGCCATGAAAGATATCGGGGATCCGACCCTGCTTCTTGATATGCTTGACGGTTTTGTCCACCATCTCGTCAAGATGGGGCCAAAGCAGCTCCTTGCGCAGATACTTGCGACCACCGCACTGAATTCGGATGATACGGGCCTCGGGGCTGAGCGGCTCCACCGGGCGGGCGTAATCCTGGGAGATGGCCCGATCATCGATCAGCCGGGTAACCAGCTCAACCCGCTCCACCTCGGGCCGTCTTCCCAGGGCCCGAGCCAGTTCCAGCACATACTTGACCTGACCACCGGTATCCGCATCCCTGCCCAGCTCCGGGGCCTCCCCCCTGACCAAACCATGAATACTGAACATCTGGATATAAAGTTCATGCTTTCCGGTCATAACTCTGCTCCTTGTCGCGGAAGTCGGGCATGGCGGCCGGCATCCGCTCCCGTTTCAGCTCAGCGATGAAACCATCTCTTCATCTCCTCGGGTTCAAAACGGCGAAAAACCGGACGACCGTGGGGACAGCGGGAGAAGAGCCCGGCGCTTTGCATCTCCGCCAGCAACCGCTCCATCTCCTCGGGTTCCAGGCGCTGCCCGGCCTTGATCGCCGCCTGGCAGGCCATCCCGGCCAACACCTGCTCCAGGGTGGCCTCACTGTGCCTGGCCGGGCCATCTTCCATAAAACCGGCCAGCACTCCCGCCACTACCTCTTCCGGCGCTCTCCCGGCCAACAGGGCTGGCACCGCCTTGACCATGTAGCTGTTGCCGCCAAAAGGGGTAAGCTCCAAACCCAGGCGGGCGATCTCCCCGGCTCTACTTTCCACCACTGCCGCCTCGGCGGGATTTAGTTCGATAACCACCGGAAAGAGCAGGGCCTGACGGGCCAACCCCTGCTCCCCATACTGGCGGCGCAACCGCTCAAAGAGCAGGCGCTCATGGGCGGCGTGTTGATCCACCGCCAACAGACCTCCCCCGCTTTCGCAAAGGATATATGAGGCGAGCACCTGGCCCAGCAGCCGCGGCGGCCCCGGTTGGTCATCACCCGCAGTCAGCCACCCGACCCCGGCAACCCGCCCCGCCGGCGCCGGCTGGACACCGCGGGCCGGGGCCGCCGGGGCGGCTATAAAATCGGGCGAGCCTTCCGCCACCTGCCCACCAGCCCGCCCGACGGACCCCGGCCAAGGCAGGTGGTGGGGTACCCGGAGCTGCGGTTCCGCCGGCTGCGCCGTTTCCCCCGCCGCGACCTCTCCCGAGAGGGGCCCGGCGGGAGCCGGCTTAGCCGCGCAGGGGCCGAAAAGGGTCCGTCGCCGCTCCTGTTCATGACGGCCAACGGCTGCGGCCACCGCCTGACGAACTGCGTCATGAACGGCAGAAGACCGCTGAAAACGGATCTCCTGCTTGGCGGGGTGGACATTGACATCCACCAGGGCCGGATCAAGGCGGATAAAAACGACTCCCGCCGGCTGGCGGCCCCGGGCCAACTGATTGCGCAACCCCTCGCCCACCGCGTGGCCGATCATCCGATCCCGCACCGGCCGGCCGTTGACGAAAACTCGCAGCCTCCCCCCGGTGGCGGGGGTCTCTTCGGGCAGCAGCAACAGGCCGAACACCTCGATCTCCGCCGCCGCCTCTATGGTGATCAGGCCGCCACCTCCCCCCACATCCAGCAGACGGCGAATCCGGGCCGCGGGGTCATCGACCTCCGCCGGCCACTGTAAAACCGTGCGGCCATCCACCTGATAGTGCAGGCCGATGGCGGGGAAGGCCAGACCACAGTTTTTAACGCACTCCTCCACATGATAAAGCTCGGTGCGCGGGGTTTTTAGAAATTTACGCCGGGCCGGAACGTTGCCGAAGAGATCGCGCACCTCGATGCTGGTGCCCTGGGGAGCTCCCGCCTCCAGTACCCGGCGCACGGTGCCGAAGCTGACCTCCACCTGCCCCCCCAACTCGGCCCCCCGGGGACGGGAAACGATCCGCAACCGGCTGACCGAGGCGATACTGGGCAGGGCCTCGCCCCGGAAGCCCATGGTTTTGATGGCGACCATTCCGGCCTGATCGCGAAGCTTGCTGGTGGCATGGCGCTCCAGGCAGAGCAGCAGGTCGTCGGTGTCCATTCCGCTCCCGTCGTCGATCACCCGGATACAGGCGGTGGCATTACCCTCAACCTGAACGGTGATGGTCCGGGCTCCGGCGTCCACCGCATTTTCCAGCAACTCCTTGACCACCGAGGCGGGTCGCTCCACCACCTCGCCGGCGGCGATCTGATTGGCCAGCTGTTCGGGCAGAATCCTGATCGCCGACAAGTGTTACCGCCCCACGGTGAGCTGGTTGTTGACCCAGTTGCGATCCCACCACTCGACGGGATCGACAAAAACCCCGTTGACCAGCATGCTGAAATGGAGATGATCCCCCCCCGCCATGCCGGTGACGCCGCTGTAGCCCAGGAGATCGTCCTGTTCAACCCGCTGGCCCACCTCGACACTGATCCGGCTCAAGTGGGAATAGAGGCTGAAAACTCCCTGGCCATGATCAAGGATGACGGTATTACCGTAAATCCCCAAATATTCGGCAAAGACCACGATGCCGTTATTGGCCGCCTCGATCTCGGCATGGCGCACCGAAGCCAGGTCCACCCCGAGATGGACCTGTTCGTCGATCTTGCGCCCATCGTAAAAGTAGCTGCGACGATCGGCGAAGCCGGCCCGCTGACTGCTGCGGGCCATCCGGGAAAATCCCCCTTCCCAGAGCCGCTCCGGATGGGAATCGCGGCACACTTCAGCGATCTTCCGATTGTTCATCTCCCGCACCGTCCGGTTGACATAGAGGTACTGTTCCAGATAGGAGCCGCTGAGTTCGGGGTAATGATCGGCAAATTCCGGCAGTTTGGCCCGGAGAAAGTTTTCAGAAACGTTGATCCGGTCACTGGCCTGCTGCACCCGGCGCAGGTTGATGCCAAAGCCGGCCCGGCCCAGGTTGCCGGCCAGATCCTCGGCCACCACCACCGCTTCCTCGATCTCTTCGGTATCGTAAGGCAGGCCGATATAGGCCAGATACTCGCCGGCACGTTCGGCCGAAAGCGGAAAGCCGGTGTGGAAGTGGCCGTTGAGCATTACCCCATGGCCGGCCACCTCCTCGTCGATGGTGTAACGAACCAGACCGCTGCCGCCGGCCCGAACGTAGCGGGTCACCTGGCCCACGCTGATCACCGGCGGCCGGGTATCGATCACCAGGGGAATAATGGTCTCGCTGCGATTGCCGGCCAGCCAGTTGCGCCAGGAGTGATCCACGGCCTGCAACACCAGGTCGGCCCGGCCGTCGCGCAGATCAAATTCGCGGGGCGCCACCGCGATCACTTCACTGAAACTCTCCGGCCCGGCCTGAAAGATCCAGCTTTGCCGGGGAAATTCCCGCCGCAACAGCTCAACCTCGCGCTGCTCCTGGCGCAAAAATACCGCCACTTGCCGCAGACCCCGGCCGGAATCTTCGGCCTGCACAGCAATTTCACCACTCAGGCCCAGGCGGGTCAACTCCCCGGCCAGGGCGGGCCGAGGCGGCTCCCCCTCATACAGCCGGGCCAGCAGAACCAGCAGGGGCAGCAACAGAACCGCCAGGATCAACAGCATATATAACGCGAGGGAGGAGTAAGCTTTACTCCCCCTTTTTTCGATGGGCTCAAGACTCATGACACGCTCCAGGACGATAAGGCAAGGGTTGAAGGCGGGATAAAAAAATGCTTAACGCACAAACTGCCCAGATTCTAACACAGCCGCCCGGGAAAAGGTAGGGTGCAGTGGCTAATTTCCTTTTGCGTTGCCGGGGAAATAGTGTATTGATGCACTTTTTAAATTGGTGGCTGGTCATTTTTCGTTGGTGAAATTCGGCTGCGGTCGCCCCGCCCTACTACCACCCTGCGCTATGAGTTCGACTTCCGTTCATACCCTGATCGTCGGCGCCGGCCCGGCGGGCCTGGCGGCGGCCACCGCCCTGGCCGGAGCCGGGGTGGAGGTGGTGGTCCTGGAACGGCAGGACCGGGTGGGGCCCAAACCCTGCGCCGGCGGGATTCCCCGCGCCAGCCTCGATCCCGCCCTGCCCCCCGAGCTGCTGGAGCGTAATTTTAAGTGCCAGCGGGTGGTCACCGGCTGCCAGGACTTTCGGCTCACCGCCGACTCACCCATCATCTCCACCATCAACCGGGAGAAGTTGGGCAACTGGATGCGGCAACAGGCCGAGGCCGCCGGCGCCAGAATCCTCTGCGGGTTCCGGGCCCGGCGAATCACGGGACAACGGCTGCGCACCGATCAAGGGGAGTTCAAGTTCCGCTATCTGGTTGGTGCCGACGGCAGCAACTCCCTGGTTCGTCGCCACCTGGGCCTGCCCCTGCGCCTGGCGGGGGTCGGCATCACCTATCAGCTTGCCGGCCACTTCCCCGAGATGGAGTGGCATTTAAACCAGGATCTTTTCGGCAACGGCTACGCTTGGATCTTTCCCCACCGCGACAGCGCTTCGGTGGGAGTCTACGCCTACCGGGGCGGACTGCCCACCCACCTGCTGCATGACCGGTTCCGGGTCTGGGCCGCCCAGCGGGGCCTGAACCTGGCGGCCAACCGTCCCCGGGCCTCCCTGATCAGCTTTGACTATCGGGGAGCCCGCTTCGGCAATATCCTGCTGGCCGGGGACGCGGCCGGACTGGCTTCCGGACTCACCGGCGAAGGGATCGCCGCCGCCCTCTACTCCGGGCGGGCGGCGGCCCGGGCGATTCTGGCCGGCGGGCAACAGCAGCCGGAACTTTCCACGCTTTTACGGCGTCACTTTATGCATCGCCGTCTGACGACCATCACCGCCACCCGCCCCCTTTGCAGCCGGGTAATCATGAATACCCTGGCCTGGGCCTTACGCTGCCGCCTGCTCGATCACGGCGCCCTGGAACTGCTGCCGCCAAAGGCACATAGTGGAGACCACCATGGAAGCAAGACGCAACAAAGGTAAGATCTGGCTGTTCAACGTCGTCTTTGTCATCGTCTGCCTGGGGATATTTCTCCTGCTCTGGAACGCGCCGCCGGAAACCACGCCCCAGCTGCCCCATGACGACAACCACCAGCCCTTCTTCGCCATGGGCAAGAAGGAGGCGGAAAAGTTCTGCGAAAACTGCCACCAGCCCGACGGAATAAGGCCCCTGCCCGAAACCCACCCCCCCACCTAC
>DSDS01000155.1 GCA_011048585.1 Desulfurivibrio alkaliphilus
CCCCACCGAAGCCCGCCGCCGCAGCATTCTCTACAAGCAGAAGAGGATCGCCGCTCTGCTGGATCGCTTGGGGGTGGAGGAGGCAATGGTCGAGGAGCGGGAGGAGATTCTTACCGAGATCGCCAACCAGATCAGCCTGCTGCTGGCCACCGATGATATCCGGATGGTCCGTCCCACCGTGGATGATGAGGTGGAGAGCGGTCTCTATTTTGTGCGCAACGCCATCTGGAACACCGTTCCCAGAATCTACCAGGATCTCCGCGCCGCCCTCCAGCGTCATTACGGAGAAGCCCCCGCGATTTTACCCGCCATCCTCCGTTTCCGTTCCTGGATCGGCAGTGATCGGGACGGCAATCCCTTTGTTACCGCTCAGGTCACCCGCCGAACCTGGTTTTATCAGCGGCGGGTGGTGCTGCGGCTCTACCAGGAGGAGCTGCGGGAGTTGCGCCGGGAGTTGAGCCTTTCCGGCCGTCAGCATCCGCCGGTGTCCCTGCTGCGCTCCATTGAGGAGGATGCCGCCCGCCTGTCCCTGGATGAAAACCGCAGCCGCCGCTATCGCTATGAGCCCTATCGCCTGAAAATCAGCTATATGATGGTCCGTTTGCAGCAACTGCAGCAGCAGGCGGAGGCCCATCAACTCCCCGCTTCCGGTGCAGACGCCTATGACAGCCCGGCCCTGTTGGCGGATCTGCATCTGCTGGCCGACAGCCTTAAGGAGAGCGGTTTCGGGAGGCTGGTAAGTCATGGCCGCCTGGGGCGTTTGCTGATCCAGGTGCGGACTTTCGGCTTTCATCTGGTGGCCCTGGATTTTCGTCAGCACAGCAGGGTACACGAGGAGGGGGTGGCGACCCTGTTGCGGCTGGCGGAGGTAGATGGCGACTACAGCGCCCTGGACGAGAAAAGCCGCCTGGAGTTGCTGGCGGCGGAGCTGGCCAATCCCCGCCCCCTGTTGCCCCGAGGCTGCGAACTGCCGCCCGAGATTCGGGAACTGCTGGAGAGCTTGTTGCTGGTCGGGGAGTTGCAGCGCCACGATCCGGCGGCCATGGGCAGCTATATCATCAGTATGACCCATGCGGTCAGTGACCTGCTGGAGGTGATGCTGCTGGCCAAGGAGGCGGGGATCTGGTCGCGGCGGGCGGGCATGGTGGTCAGCAGCCTGGATCTGGTGCCGCTCTTTGAAACCATCGAGGATCTGGGGCTGGCCGAACAGTTGCTGCGCGGCATGTTTGCCAACCCGGTTTACCGCGCCCACCTGGCGGCCCGCGGCGATTTCCAGGAGGTGATGCTGGGTTATTCGGACAGCAACAAGGATGGTGGCTACTGGATGGCCAACTGGGCCTTGCACCAGGCCCAGGAGCGGTTGGGTTCAGTCTGCCGGGAGTACGGCATCGAGTTGCGGCTGTTCCATGGCCGGGGCGGCTCGGTGGGTCGGGGGGGCGGCCGGACCAATCAGGCGATCATGGCCCTGCCGCCGGTGGTCCATAACGGGCGTATTCGCTTCACCGAGCAGGGGGAGGTGATCACCTTCCGCTACGCCTTCCCCGAAATCGCCCATCGTCACCTGGAGCAGATCGTCAACGCCATGCTGCGGGCCGGGGCTGTCGCCGTTGATCGAAAAGCTGGAAACGGCGGCTCGGGTGGTGAGGTGGCTGCCTGGGGGGCGGCGGTGATGGAGCGGCTTGCCAATGCCGGGATGGAGGCCTATCGCAAACTGGTGCGTGATCCCGACTTCTGGGCCTGGTACACCAGGATCACCCCCATTGAACAGATCAGCCGCCTGCCCATCGCCTCCCGGCCGGTTTCCCGGAAAGCGGCCGGCGAGGTGGACCTGGACGGCCTGCGGGCCATTCCCTGGGTGTTTGCCTGGACCCAGACTCGCTATATTGTGCCGGGGTGGTACGGCACCGGTGCCGCCCTGGCCTTGCAGCTCCAGGAGGAAGGGGGCAGGGAGCGCCTGCGGCGGATGTACGAGGAGTGGCCATTTTTCCAAATGTTGGTGGACAACGCCCGTCAGGAGCTGGCGCGGACCCGGCTGGAGATCGCCAAGCACTATGCCGATCTGGCCCCCGGTTCCGGCGCCAAGTTCCACCGCCAGATCAGTGATGATTTCGCGGCGGCCCGGACCGCCTTGCCGCAGTTGACCGGCGAGCGGGAGCCTTTGGACGCCGAACCGGCTCTGCAGCGCTCCATAGGATTGCGCAACCCCTATACCGACGCGCTCAACCTGTTGCAGGTGGAATTGTTGGGCCGGTTCCACGCCTCGGGCGGCGAGGAGCGGGAAGCCCTGCGCGACGCCCTCTTTCTCAGCGTCAACGGCATCGCCGCCGCCATGCAGAGTACCGGCTGAAGGCGGGCGGCGGCACCTCGTCCGCCTTCCGGGTTTACAAAGCCTTGAAGGCGATGAAACCACCGATCAGCAGCACCAGGAAGATTATGGTCAGCAGGTTGAAGTAGCGTTCGATGAAGGTGCGAATGGGGGGGCCGAAGTAGTAGATAAAGGTCGCCACCAGGAAGAACCGCGCTCCGCGGGAGATCAAGGAGGCCAGACAGAAGGTGGCGAAATTGATTTCGAAGGCCCCGGCGGTCAGGGTGAAGAGCTTGTAGGGCAGGGGAGTGAAACCGGCGGCCCCCACCGCCCAGCCGTCGTACTGCTGGTAGAGGCTCTGCACCGCCGCGTATTGATCGACCAGCCCGTACCAGGCCAGGATCTGGTGGCCGATCAGGTCCATGAAGAAGTAACCCATCCCGTAGCCCAGGATACCCCCCAGGACTGAACCCGCTGTGCAGGTCAGGGCAAAGCGGAAGGCGCGGGCGGGGATGGCGATGGCCAGGGCCATCAAAAAGAGGTCGGGGGGTATCGGGAAAAACGAGGATTCCGCCACCGCCACCCCGAACAACACCCAAACCCCGCCCGGCCGGGCCATCCAGCTCAGGCAGCGGTCATAGGCTCGGCGCAGCAGGCCCGGGCTCTTGCCGTCAGCGGAAGTACTCATTCCGCCTTCCAGCCGTGGGCGCCCACCAACTTGACGAAACGGACCCTTTCCTCGATGTGGCTGGTGATCTCACCCTCCTGTTTGCGCAGGACGGTCAAGGCCTGGAGGTCACGATCGCCCACCGGGATCACCAGCACCCCGGGGTCGGCCAGCTGCTCCACCAGGGGCGAGGGGATGCTGGGCCCGCCGGCGGTAACGATGATCTTGTCGAAGGGGGCGCGCTCCGCCCAGCCTTCGGTGCCGTCGTCAGCCTTGCTGAGAATATTGAAAAGTTGCAGCCGGTCGAAGGTCCGCCGGGCTCGGGCCAGCAGAGGTTTGATCCGCTCCACCGTATAAACCTGACGGCAGATGGCGGCCAGGACCGCCGCCTGGTAGCCGCAGCCGGTGCCGATCTCCAGCACCCGGTCCTCCTTGTTCAGCTCCAGTAGCTGGGTCATCAGGGCAACGATATAGGGTTGGGAGATGGTTTGCCCTTCGCCGATGGGCAGCGGGAAATCCCCGTAGGCCTGGGGACGCAACGCCTCTTCCACAAAGAGGTGACGGGGTACGGCGGCCATGGCCGCCAGCACGGCGGGGTCATGGATCCCGCGGGGCAGGAGTTGCTCCTCGACCAGGCGCGCCCGGAGTTTTTCGTAGCCGTCTCTCATTGATCGGACCACGGCTGCTCGTTGTAGGCCCTGAACTCTTCCCTGGTCAGGGCCCGGTAGGCGGCTTCAATCAGGCGGCCGTTACGAAAGGTGGCCCGGGCCAGGTGAAACTCTTCTCGCCCCAGCAGGCTCCGATGGGCTTCCAGATAGAGCCACTCCTCCCCACCTCCCGGGGTCGGGCGGCGAATATCCGGAAGGCCCATAATCGCCATGACCTCCGGTTCGCTGTTCCCCGGACTCAGTATCCCCACGTCGAACGAGAGGTGCCTGACCGGGTGTTGCCGGGAAGCACAGGCTGATAACGAGACCAGCAGCAGGAAAATCAGGCCCGCGGCCAGGGCTCGACAGATTATTTTTTGCATGGTTGCTCCTTGGTTCTGGCCTTGTTTTTGGTGCCGGCCGGGGCTAACGCTGGCAAAATAGCCGGAGCGCCCGCCTTTTGCAACCGTGGAAAGCGGAAGCCGCCACCCCGCCGCCGGAGAGGAGCCTTAGGTTAGTGAATTTCTTGACCGAGCGTCGGGTTTTGGGCTAAGCTGTCACGGTTACATTTTTTGTATCCGTTCACCATGGTCAACAACTTGTCGATTTAACGGGCTGTAATCGTTCAGCAGTGCCGCAGGTTCGGGCAAGCGGCCAAGCCCCGCGTACCCCGTGTACGCAAGCCTGGCTGATCGCCCGAAGATGCGGTGCTGCTGAACGATTACCATTTTTTTGTCGGCCCCGCCCCGCGTGGCATAAAAAAAGCAGTGAGGGGGTTCCTCGATGCGTTGTCCCAAATGTGGTTACATCTCCTTTGACAGCGAAGAAAGCTGCGATAAATGTGGCCGCGCCCTGGCTGAAGTCGCCGCCGCTCTGGGGGGGCCGGTTTTCCGCGCGACCTCGCCGGCGTTTTTGGCGGCGGTTCTGCGGCCGGTCGCGGCGGCCGAGGATGATGCCGGGGAGCTGTTTGCCCCCCAGGAAGCTGGCGAGAGCGACGAGTTTGAGCTGGGCGGCGAGGTTGCCGAGGGGCTTGAGCTGGGTCCCGAAGATGCCGGCGGCGGTTTGGCGTTGGCGGCGGATCTGGACGGCGATGAATTCGACCTGGATGAGTTGGGGGCCGAGTCCCCTGGGCTGGAGCCTTCCCCCCTCGCCGGCCTTGCCGGTGAAGAATCTGATCTGGAGACGGAGGCCACGGCCGGGGCCGAACTTGACTTGGGGGGGCTGCCCGCCGGTGATGAAGATTTCTCTCTGGAGTCAGCCGGACTGGAGCTTGATTTGACGGAGACGCCGGGTGGCGCTCAGCTTGAGCCGGGGGCAGAGGCGGGCGGCGACGAGTTTGATCTGGGCGGAGGGGCCGCCGCTGAGGAGGGCGGAGGCCTCTTTGAGGCCGCGGAGCTCCCCGGGGATGAACTGGACCTGGGCGCGGTTGCCGCACCCGATGAACAGGAACCCGCTTCGGCCACCGGTGCCGAACCCCCTGCCGATGAGCTGGAGTTGACCTTGGAGCCCCCTGCGGCTGATGAGTTGGAACTCTCCCTGGAGCCGGCCGCTGATGAGCTGGAGTTTTCCCTGGAGCCGGCCGCTGATGAGCTGGAGTTTTCCCTGGAGCCCGTGGGCGACGAGTTGGAACCGGCGGGCGAATCGGCCCCGGAAGATGATGCGGACGGACTCACCGATTTGATGGATCTGGTTTATGGCGACCGGCAGGAGCGGCCCGCCGGCGGCGAAGTTGAAGATATTGTCGGGCTGTTTGACCAGCCCGCTCCCGCAGCGCCACCCCCGCCTCCGGGCCCTGATTCGGAGATCCCCGCCTCGGGCCTCAAATTGGAGAGTGATGACGGAGAGCTTGATCTGGGGCTCAGTCTTGAGGATGACGAGGAGCTGAAATAGCCCTCACTCCCCATGGTTAGGGCCATCGCTGAGGGAGGAGCGCCGGTGGGGGCTCGTAAAACTTCTTGACATTGCGGTCTCTTTTCAATAAATAGCGCATTCACTTTCAGCAAGTCGCCGGGATAGCTCAGTCGGTAGAGCATCGGACTGAAAATCCGAGTGTCCCTGGTTCGAATCCTGGTCCCGGCACCAGTCAGTCAAGGTCCGTTTCGCCCCCTCGGGCGGGACGGACCTTTTTAGCTTCAGCCGCTAACAAGTCGGCTTTCCTCCCCTTTTTACCTTTTACACTTGACAACTCCCTCGGCCGACGGTAAAAGTCCCTGTTTCGTCAACAAGGATGTGCTTGGCGGCTCCGAATTGCGGGGCCGCTTTTTTTCCGGCTGACAAGCATAAATCGCAAGAACAACGGACAACGGAATCAAACGAGGAAAGCACCATGAGAGACCTGGCCAAAACCCGGAATATCGGGATCAGCGCCCATATCGACTCGGGCAAAACCACCCTGACCGAACGTATTCTTTTCTATACCCAAAGAATACACGCCGTCCATGAAGTGCGCGGCAAGGACGGAGTCGGCGCCACCATGGATTCCATGGAGCTGGAGCGGGAGCGGGGGATCACCATCGCTTCGGCCGCCACCTACTGCGATTGGAAGGGGCATTCCGTCAATATCATCGACACCCCCGGCCACGTCGATTTCACCATCGAGGTGGAGCGGGCCCTGCGGGTGCTGGATGGCGCCGTCCTGGTTCTCTGTTCGGTGGGTGGGGTCCAGTCCCAGAGCATCACGGTCAATCGTCAGATGACCCGCTACCGGGTGCCGCGGATCGCCTTCATCAACAAGTGCGACCGGACCGGGGCCAACCCCGACCGGGTTATTCAGCAGCTGCGCGACAAGCTCAACCTCAACGCCGTGGCCATTCAGGTACCCATCGGCTTGGAGGCCGACCTGGCCGGGGTGGTTGACCTGGTCAGTATGAAGGCCCTCTATTTCGAGGGAGACAACGGGGAGATTATCCGCGAGGCCGAGATCCCCGATAACCTGAAGGATGAAGTGGAGGAGAAGCGCGAGGCCCTGCTCGACGCCGCCTCGATGTTTTCCGATGAACTGATGGAGGCGGTGTTGGAGGGCAGCCCCACCGAGGAGATGATCCGGACCGCTATCCGCAAGGGTACCCTGAGCCTGGAGCTGACCCCGGTGATGATGGGTTCGGCCTATAAGAACCGGGGTGTGCAGGCTCTGCTGGATGGGGTCACCTACTACCTGCCCAATCCCACCGAAGTTGATAACTTCGCCCTCGACCTGGACAACAACGAGGCCGAGGTCCGGGTTAGCAACGATCCCAGGGATCCCACCGTGGCCTTGGCCTTCAAGCTGGAGGACGGCCGCTACGGCCAGCTTACCTACCTGCGAACCTATCAGGGGATCCTCAAAAAAGGCGATTTCATCGTCAATGCCCGCACCGGCAAAAAGACCAAGATCGGCCGGCTGGTTCGGATGCACGCCGACCAGATGGAAGAGATCGAGGAGTCGGACGCCGGCGATATCGTGGCCCTCTTCGGTGTGGACTGCGCCTCCGGCGACACCTTCACCGATGGGACCGTCAACTACTCGATGAGTTCGATGCATGTGCCCAACCCGGTTATCTCCCTGGCGATCAAGCCCATCGATAACAAGGCCCAGGTCAATATGTCCAAGGCCCTGAACCGGTTCACCAAGGAAGACCCCACCTTCAAGACCTTTGTCGATTCCGAGACCAATGAAACCATCATCTCCGGCATGGGTGAGCTGCATCTGGAGGTTTATATCGAGCGGATGAAGCGGGAATACGGTGCCATCGTCGAGGTGGGCGCGCCCCAGGTGGCTTACCGCGAAGCGATCACCCAGCGGGCCGAATTCAACTATACCCATAAGAAGCAGACCGGTGGCTCCGGCCAGTTCGGTCGAGTGGGCGGCTATATGGAGCCCCTGGAGGAGGGTGAGTATGAGTTCGTCGACCAGATCGTCGGCGGCGTTATTCCCCGGGAATTTATCTCTTCCTGTGACAAGGGTTTCCAGAAAGCCAAGGAGAAGGGGGTACTGATCGGGGCCCCCATCACCGGGGTGCGCTGCGTGATCAACGATGGCGCGGCCCATTCGGTGGACTCCTCCGATGTCGCCTTCCAGCTGGCGGCCATCGGCGCCTTCCGCGAAGGTTATCTCAAAGCCAAACCGGTAATTCTGGAGCCGATCATGAAGGTGGCGGTGGAAGGGCCCACCGAGTTCCAGGGCTCGATCATGGGCAGCCTCAACCAGCGGCGGGGGATGATCATCGGCACCACCGAAGAGGACGATTACACCGTGGTGGAAGCCGAGGTTCCGCTCTCCGAGATGTTTGGCTATTCCACCGATCTGCGCTCCTTGACCCAGGGCAAGGCGGAGTTTACCATGGAGTTTGCCGCCTATCGTCCGGTGCCCAAAAGTGTCTCCGAGCAGTTGATCGCCGAGGCCAAAAAAGAGAAGGAAAAAAAGTAGGAGACCGCCGCCATGCTTAAGCAGGAATTGATTCAAAAAAATCCGATTCGTCATCTCAACTCCGGCGACGAGGGCAAAATCACCGCCCGGATGGGCCTGGTCGTGGCCCGGGCCGGCCTGGGTAAGACCGCCATGCTGGTCCAGATCGCCCTGGATTCCCTGCTCCAGGGTAAACAGGTGATCCACGTCAGTGTCGGTCAGGGCCTGGAAAAGACCAGGATCTGGTATGATGACATCTTCAAGGATATCGTGGAGAACTGCAACCTGAGCAACCCCTACGAGATCTACGACGAGATCATGCGTAACCGGATGATCATGACCTTCAAGGAGTCCACCCTCACCCGGGCCCGCCTGGAGGAGCGGTTGAACGATCTGGTCTTCCAGAACATCATCCGGCCCGGCTGCGTGGTGGTCGATGGTTACGATTTTAAGGGCGGAGATCGTCGGGTACTGGCCGACCTGAAAGAGATGGCCCAGTCCATGGGATTGCAGCTCTGGTTTTCGGCGGTGAGCCATCGCGATGATGAGCGGACCAGCCCCAGCGGTGTGCCCGCCCCCTGCCACGAACTGGAAGACCTCTTCGACACCGTGGTTCTGTTGCAGCCCGCCGCCGGCAGTGAGTGCATCGATCTCAACATCATTAAAAACAGTTCCGGTGGAGGGGTGGCCGACACCCCGCTGCTGCAGCTTGACCCCATCACCTTTATGATCAAGGAGGGTTGTTGAGCCGCCCGGCCATGAAGTTTCGTCCCTGTATCGATCTGCACGAGGGCCGGGTCAAGCAGATTGTCGGCTCCACCCTGGCCGATGGCGCCCGGGCCGCCCTGACCACCAATTTTACCTCCGAGCATCCCGCCGCCTATTATGCCGAGCTGTACCGGGGGGACGGTTTGGCGGGAGGGCACGTGATCATGCTGGGGCCGGGGAACGAGGCGGCGGCAGCTTCGGCTCTGGCTGCCTGGCCCGGCGGGTTGCAGGTCGGGGGCGGGATCACTGCCGATAACGCCGCCGAGTGGCTGGACCGGGGGGCGGCGGCGGTGATCGTTACCTCCTACGTTTTTCGGGACGGGCTGGTGCTGGCTCACCGCCTGGAGAAGCTGGTCAAGGCGGTGGGCCGGGAACGACTGGTGCTTGATCTCAGTTGCCGCAAGCGGGATGGGCGGTACCTGGTGGTCACCGATCGTTGGCAAAAGTTTACCGAGATGGTGGTGGACGCCGCCGCCCTGGACTATTTCTCCCGCTACTGTGCTGAATTCCTGATCCACGCGGTGGATGTGGAGGGCAAGTGCGCCGGGGTGGCCGAGGATCTGCTGTGCCTGCTGGCCGAGTCATCCCCCTTGCCCACCACCTACGCCGGCGGGGTGGCAACCATGGCCGACATGTATCGTATCCGTGAGTTGGGACGCGATCGTTTGGATGCTACCATCGGCAGCGCCTTGGACATTTTCGGCGGCAGTGGGGTAAGATACCGGGATGCGGTTGCCTTTAACAGGGGGCAGACGGCGGATTAAACCGAAGCGCTGTGGTAACGGGCCTTTCGGTTCCTCTCGCCCTGCTTTCTGTTCACTGACGAGGGGGGTGTGTGGCCGGCGAGCGGCAGGAAAAGCTGATTCGTGAATTTATCGATCGGATGCCGAGTCTCCCCACCACCGTCACCAAGGTGCTGGAGATCTGCAACCAGCCCGATACTTCGCCCAATGACCTCAATCGGGTCATCTATCTGGATCCGGTGCTCACCGGCCAGGTCCTCAGGCTGATCAATTCCGCCTACTACTCTTTGCCCAATCAGATCGGCTCCTTGACCCGGGCCATCATCATGCTGGGCATCAACACCGTTAAAAATCTGACTCTGAGTACCGCCGTTTTGGGCAGTATGGGCCGAACCGATTCGTTTCGGGCCCTGGATATGGACCAGTTCTGGACCCACTCCCTGGGGGTGGGGGTCACCGCCAAGTCCCTGGCGGCTCGGCGCGGCATCGTCCGGCAGCAGCGGGAGGAGTTTTTTGTTGCCGGCCTGTTGCACGATCTGGGCAAGATTCCTCTGAACGCCTGCTTTCCCGAAGAGTATGGTCGGATCCTGGAGTTGGCCGCCGGCAAACGGGTGCCGCTGGATCGGGTCGAGGTGGCGGTGTTGGGGCTGGATCACTGCCGGGTGGGACGGATGATCGGCGAAAAGTGGCAACTGAGTTCCGGCCTGGTGGAGCTGCTGGCCGGTCATCATCACATCGTCGAGGCTGACCGGGAGAGCCCCGCAGGGGAGAAGTCCGCCCTGATCGGCCTGGTGTCCCTGGCCGACTCCTATGTTAATCTGCTGGGCCTGGGTTCGGCCGGTAACCGTTATCCCGATCGGGAAGCTCTGAAAATTTTGGCCCGCACCTGGGGGGTCAACAAGCAAACCCTGACGGAATTGGATTCCGAGGTGCGCCAGGAGATCGAAAAGGCTAGGATATTCCTGGCGGTGGCCGCCGCCTCCTAGTCCGGGGTGGATAAAGGTTGCAAAAAGGAGGGTGGGAAGGGATGAGCATCAAGGTGAAATTTTGGGGGGTGCGGGGCTCGGTGCCTTGTCCGGGGCCGGAGACGGTCCGCTATGGGGGTAATACCGCCTGTATCGAAGTCCGTTTTCCCGAACTTGATAACCGCCTGCTGATAATCGATGCCGGCTCGGGCTTGCGGGGATTGGGCAACCACATAATGGCCAACGATTTCAAGCGGGGACCCCTGGATCTCTCCATCTTCCTGACCCATACCCACTGGGATCATATCATGGGCTTCCCCTTCTTTGTCCCCATCTACGTGCCGGGTAACCGGCTCACCGTGTATGGCCCGGTCAGCTACGAGCAGGATACCCTGCGGGGGATTGTCGGCGGCCAGCTGACCTACCGCTATTTCCCGGTCCGCGAGGTCGAGCTGACGGCCGAAGTCGATTATGTCGAGCTCAAGGAGGGGCGGCTGGACCTGGGTGATGGCATTACCCTGGTTACCCGCTACCTCAACCATCCGGTTCTTTGCCTGGGTTACCGGATCGAGTTTGGCGGCAAGGTACTCTGTACCGCCTACGATACCGAACCCTACCGCAACCTGTTTATCACCGACCCCGCCGCCCCCTCCTACGACGAAGAGATGGCCTGGGAAGGCGCAGAGGTGGCGGCGGAGCAAAATCGGTTGGTGACCGATTTCTTCACCGGCGCCGATCTTCTGATCCACGACACCCAGTACACCGAAGAGGAGTTTTTTCCGGCCAAGGTGGGCTGGGGCCACTCCTCCTTTGAGTACGCCCTGGCGGCGGCCTCCCGGGCCGGGGTCAAGCGGCTGGCTCTCTTCCACCACGATCCCGACCGCAGCGATGATCAACTGGACGAGCTGGCCCTGTGTTACGGCGGGCAGCGCGACGGGGTGGAAGTGTTCTGCGCCCGGGAGGGGATGGAACTCACCCTGTAGGGGGAAGCCGGCTTACGAAAACAGTTAACCAGGCAGGTGATTATGCCGAAAGATTAAGCAGGAGGGGGCTTGCTGGACGCGGCCGGGGGCTCTGGGTCGCCAACCTTTTTGAGGCTGCTTGCATGGTTATCTCGGATGAATTCAAATTTCCCCGGGTCTTGCCGGTGGACCCGTTCCGCAAGGAGCGCAAGGTGGAAGCGGTTTTCGCCATCCCGGCCATCGCCAGGATCGGCGCCTTCAAGCGGGGCTGGAATCGCAACCGGCAAGAGGAGCGGCCGCCTCCCCGGCGGCATCGCCTGCGGCCGGAAGAGGAACAGGAGGTACGGCGGCAGGTGGAACAGGCCAATCGCAACTTCGAAAACCATGGCATTTTGTTGCGGCTCCTCCTCACGCGCACCGATGAAGGCTATCAGCTGGACGTTTATGACTGCACCGGTGACACGGAGTGCCGGGTGGCCAGCGATCTCCAGGTCACCTTCGAAGAGCTGCCAGCCCTGCTTCGCAACTTGGAAGAGGAGGCGGGGCTGCTGATTGACACCATTACCTGAAATCCATTTTTTTGTCTTGAAATCCCTTGGCAAACATGCTACCAATTCCTCTTGAAATTCTGAATGACAATTCAGAATACCCGCTCGGGAGAGGCGGAAGGAGTTCATAAAGGAGGAGGGACGAGGGGATGCGTTTATTTGAGTTCCTGCGGGACAACAAAGGGGAGATCCAGGAGCGCTGGGTCAACCTGGTGCTGGACAGTTATTCCGAGGATGCCGCCGCCATCTTCAAACGAGAACAGGATCGCTTCGCCAATCCGGTGGGCTACAGCACCCGCCACACCCTTAACACTCTCTATTCACTTCTCTTCGATCACGACACCCCCCAGTTAGACCAACTGCGCCCGGCCCTGGAAGACTTTATCAAGATTCGGGCGGTTCAGACCTTCACCCCCGCCTCGGCGGTGGCCTTTGTCTACGACCTTAAGGGGGTGATCCGCAAGGCGGTCGGCCGCGACCGCGCCGTGGAAGCTGATTTTGCCGATTGGGAGCAGCTTTACGACACCCTGGACACCGTGGCCCTGCAGGTTTTCGATCTTTACATGGCTTGCCGGGAGCGGCTCTACAAGACCCAGCTCCACGAGTTCAAAAGCATGAATCACATGTTGACCCAGCACGGCTGCCCCGCGGCCGGCTTGGCCGATGATACTACTAAGTTAATGGCGGATGTTCATCCTCTTAATATTCACAGCAAGGAAGCGAGGTAACGGTCAATGAGAGTCCTGAAAGCCCTTATCGCGGTCGTGGCACTGATCCTGGTTGCCCTGGTGGTGGCTCAGGTTCCCGGTGGGCAAAGCCTGCTTGGGATAGTGCTTCCCTACCTGGCATTTGCCATCTTTCTGGGAGGCTTTATCTACAAGGTTGTGGAGTGGGCCAGATCGCCGGTGCCCTTCCGCATCCCCACCACCTGCGGGCAGGAAAACTCCCTGCCCTGGATCAAGCAGAACAAGCTTGATTGCCCGTCGACCAAAGCCGGGGTGGTTGGCCGGATGGCCCTGGAGATCCTGCTCTTCCGCTCCCTGTTCCGCAACACCAGGGCCTCGATCCATGACGGGCCCAAACTGGCCTACGGCTCCAACAAATGGCTCTGGCTGTTCGCCCTGCTCTTCCATTACAGCTTCCTGGTGATTGTCCTGCGCCATATGCGGCTCTTCACCGATCCCGTTGCCTCCTTTATCCTGCCGCTGGAGTTTATTGACGGCTTCCTCGAAGTGGGGGCCACCACCATCTACCAGAGCAGCTTTATCCTGCTGGCGGCGGTGACCTTCCTTTTTCTGCGGCGGCTGGTGCGGCCCTACCTGCGCTATATCTCTCTGCCCGCCGATTACTTCCCTCTGCTGCTGATCTTTGCCATCGGTCTGAGCGGCATTCTGATGCGCCATGTTTTCCGGACTGATGTGGTCACGGTCAAGGAGCTGGCCGTGGGCCTGGCCACCTTCTCGCCCTCCATCAACGGTGAGATCGGGGTCATCTTCTTCGTTCACATCTTTCTGGTCTCTGTGCTGATGGCCTACTTCCCCTTCAGCAAGCTGATGCACCTGGGTGGGATCTTCATGAGCCCCACTCGCAACATGGCCAACAACAACCGGATGGTTCATCACGTCAACCCCTGGAACGACCCCAAGATCAAGCCTCACACTTACGCCGCCTACGAGGATGAGTTCCGCGAGTTCATGGTTGACGCGGGCCTGCCGGTGGAAAAGGAGTTGCCGGCCGCCGCTCCGGAGGAGAAAGTTCCGGCCGCCGAGGAAACCACCGATAAATAGGGGTGTCAGGCAGACGGCTGCTCCGAGAGCAAGCCTTGTTTGCTAAAAACTTCAGATAAGGAACGACGACAATGGCAGATACCAAAGCAGCGGAAATGAAATTGAAGGTGGTCAGGGAGCCGTCCCTGATGACCGGCGCCGTGCCCACCCACAACTGGTGGGACGTGGAGGCGATCTTCAAGCCCGGGAACTACTGCTATCCGGCCAAGAAGAGCATCGCCGAATACCACGGCAAAAACCTGCCCGGCCTCTTCGGCGAGCCCCGCGACTGGGAGGTGGAGAGCGACGACTGGAAGCTTCCGGAAAACTGGAAGGAGATCATCATCAACGGAATCAAGGAGCGGCTGGATAAGTTCCGTTCCCTGAGGATTTTTATGGATTGCTGTGTCCGTTGCGGCGCCTGCGCCGATAAATGCCACTTCTTCCTCGGCACCGGCGACCCCAAGAACATGCCGGTGCTGCGGGCCGAGCTGTTCCGCTCAGTCTATCGCAACGACTTTACCCTGGCCGGCAAGATCCTGGGCGAGATTGCCGGGGCCCGGCCCATGACCTTCAAGGTTCTGAAGGAATGGTTCATGTATTTCTACCAGTGTACCGAGTGCCGGCGCTGCTCGGTCTTCTGCCCCTACGGCATCGATACCGCCGAGGTGACCATGATGGGGCGGGAACTGCTCCATCTGGTCGGGGTCAACACCAACTGGATCCTGGAGCCGGCCGCCAACTCCAACCGTACCGGCAACCATCTCGGTCTCCAGCCCCACACTTTCAAGGAGAACGCCGAATTCCTACTCGACGACATCGAAGAGGCCACCGGAGTTCGGTTGCAAAACCTCAACTTCAACCGCAAAGGGGCGGAGGTCCTCTTTGTCATCCCCTCGGCCGATGTTTTTGCCGACCCCGGGATCTTCACCTTCATGGGCTATATCCTGCTCTTCGAGCATATCGGCCTGGATTATACGATCAGCACCTACTCCTCGGAGGGTGGCAACTTCGGGCTGTTCACCAACAACCAGTTGATGAAAAAGCTCAACGGCAAAATGTACGCCGAAGCCAAGCGTCTGGGGGTCAAGTGGATTCTGGGCGGTGAATGCGGCCACATGTGGCGGGTGGTTCATCAGTACATGGGAACCATGAACGGTCCGCCCGACTTCCTGGAAACTCCGCGTTCGCCCATCACCGGCACCGTTTTCGAGAACGCGGCCTCCACCAAGATGGTTCATATCAGTGAGTTCACCGCCGACCTGATCAAGAACAATCGGCTCAAGATCGACAAGAGCCGCAACGATCACCGGGTGGTGACCTACCACGACTCCTGCAACACCGCCCGGGGCATGGGCCTGATGGAGGAGCCGCGCTATATCCTGAACAGCGTCTGCAACAACTACTACGAGATGCCGGAAAACACCATCCGGGAAAAAACCTTCTGTTGCGGCAGCGGCACCGGCCTTAATACCGGTGAGATCATGGATCTGCGGATGCGGGCCGGCCTGCCCCGGGCAAACGCGGTCAAATATGTGGCCGAGCGGCACGGGGTCAACATGCTCTCCTGCGTCTGCGCCATCGACCGGGCCACCCTGCTGACCCTTAATACATACTGGAACCCCGAGGTCGCGGTTTGTGGGGTATCGGAACTGGTCGGCAACGCCCTCATCATGGAGGGAGAAAAAAAGCGGGAAACTGACCTGCGGGCCGAGCCCCTGGCAGGAATGGAGGGTTAAAACATGTACGGCAGCGGACGAGTCATTCCATCTCTGATAGTTTTTGTCGGTTTGATGACCTTTGCTATCTGGTACAACGCCGGCAAGGCCCAGCAACTACCAGATCCCGAGAAACCCGCCGAGTATGAGGAGTGCGTGCGCGATACCCAGTTTATGCGGAAATCCCACATGGTCCTCCTCCATGAGTGGCGCGACGATATCCTGCGTAAGAGTGGCCAGCGTACTGGAGTCACCGCCAGCGGCCTGCGCTATGATCGCAGCTTGCAGAAAGGGTGTATGAACTGTCATGACGACAGGAAAAAATTCTGCGATGAGTGCCACGACTACGCGGCGGTTACACCGGACTGCTGGGGATGCCATCTCGAACCGACCAAGGAGGCCAGATAAAGATGAAGAAGGACAGGCGAGATTTTCTTAAACTGGCCGGAGTTGTGGCAGCCGCCGGGATCGGCGCCACCTCCGCCTTTCAATCGTTGCTCGGCGGAGAGGCCGAGGCCGCCGGTTTGGCCCGGGTCGGTGCCGCCAAAAAGAGTACCGACGGCACCCGCTTGGGGATGGCGATCGATATCCGCAAGTTTGCCGATAACCAGGAGTTGGCCCAGCGCTGTATCGAGGCCTGCCACTCCATCCATAACGTGCCCGATTTCCGCAACTCCAAGGACGAGATCAAGTGGCTCTGGAACGAAAAGTTTGAAAATGTTTTCGCCAAAGACACCCACACGCGCCAGAGTCCTGCTTTGCAGGGATTGCCGGTTCTGACCCTGTGCAACCACTGCGACAATCCCCCCTGCGTGCGGGCCTGCCCCACCAAGGCCACCTTCAAGAAGGACGACGGGATCGTCGGGATGGATTACCATCGCTGCATCGGCTGCCGGTTCTGCATGGCGGCTTGTCCCTACGGGGCCCGGAGTTTCAACTGGCGCGATCCCCGGGGTACCGATGATAAGGGCCGTCCCTTTATTCGCGAGTTGAACCAGAAGTATCCCTCCCGGACCCGGGGGGTGGTGGAGAAGTGCAACTTCTGCACCGAGCGTTTGGCAGTGGGTGAACTGCCGGCCTGTGTCGAGGTGGCCGCCCCCCATGACGCCATGTTCTTTGGCGATCTCAACGATCCCAATTCGAAAATCAGCCGGGTGCTGCGGGAGAAGTTCACAATCCAGCGACGTCCGTCCCTGGGAACCTATCCATCCGTTTTCTATATCATTTAAGGTGAGCCGTCATGATTGAAAAAGCACTACAGGGGAGTAAGGGATACTGGACCTGGGTCGCCTTTCTGCTGGCCGTGATGGCCATGGGTGGTGCCTTCTACGCCCAGCAGTGGAACTATGGCCTGGGGATCACCGGGATGAGCCGGGATGTGAGCTGGGGGCTTTATATCTCTCAGTTTACCTTTCTGGTCGGGGTCGCCGCCGGCGGTCTGATGCTGGTTTTGCCCTATTATCTGCATAACTATAAGGAGTTCGGCCGGATTACCATCCTGGGCGAGTTCATGGCCATTGCCGCCGTCATTATGTGTCTGATGTTTATCATCGCCGACCTGGGCCAGCCGATGCGGGCCCTGAACGTGCTGCTCCATCCCACTCCCCGATCCATGCTCTTCTGGGACATGATCGTCCTTAACGGTTACCTGGCTCTGAACCTGATCTGCGGCTGGGCGATTCTCAGCGCCGAGTACAAGGGCGTCAAGTATGCCAACTGGGTCAAGCCCTTTATCTACCTCTCCATCCCCTGGGCTGTTAGTATCCACACTGTAACCGCCTTTCTCTACGCCGGTTTGCCGGGCCGTGACTACTGGCTCACCGCCATTCTGGCCCCCCGCTTCCTGGCTTCAGCCTTTGCCGCCGGTCCGGCCCTGCTGCTGGTGGTGGCCCTGATCCTGGAGCGCAATACCCTGTTCCGGGTGGGCCGGGTGGCCAAGGATAAGCTGGTGACCATCATCACTTACGCGGCGGTGATCAACTTTTTCTTCCTGGGTTGCGAGTTCTTCTCCGCTTTTTACAGCCAGTATCCGAGCAAGATCTACACCAAGGCCTATCTCTTCTGGGGCCTGCAGCAGGGTGACACGGTCTACAACAATTTGGCGATCTACATGCGTCTGTCGGTGTTGATCGGGATTATCGGCATCATTCTGATTCTGATGGCCCGTTCCCGCAAATCCGATATTATGCTGGGCCTCTCCTGTTTGCTGATCTTCCTCTCCCTCTGGATCGACAAGGGTCTGGGCATGGTGTTGGGCGGCTTTGTTCCCAACCCGCTGGGAGGAGTCACCGAGTATTACCCCACAGTTCAGGAGTTGGGGATCACCGCCGCCGTATGGGCCACCGGTTTTCTGATTCTGACCATTCTCTATAAGGTGGCGATCGGTGTTAAGCTGGAGCAGGAGTTGAAGCAACCGTCATAAGCAGAACCCCGTTTAGCGGGCTGCATTGCCGTCAGTGATTTCAAGGAAGCAGGTTTGCCCCCGTGGCGGACCTGCTTCCTTTTTTGTAATCGTTCAGCAGCACCGCATCTTCGGGCGATCAGCCAGGCTTACGTACACGGGGTACGCGGCGCTTGGCCGCTTGCCCGAACCTGCGGCACTGCTGAACGATTACAGCCCGTTA
>DSDS01000181.1 GCA_011048585.1 Desulfurivibrio alkaliphilus
TGCTCCTTGGCCACCACCTCGGGTGGGGCCTTGGCCAGAAACTTCGCGTTGCTGAGTTTACCCTGGATCCTGGCCAGCTCCTTGCCCAGCTTTTCCCGCTCCTTTTCCAGCTTGGCGCACTCGCCATCCACGTCCACCAGGCCGGCCAGGGGAACGAAGATCTCCAGCTCCTGGATAATCTGGGAGGCCGCCCCCTTGGGGCGTTCGCCGCTGGCCAAGATGGTCAGCTCATCGGTCTTGGTCAGACCCCGGATCGCCCCGCTCAACCGTTTGAGGCCGGCCTCCTTGGCCGGGTCGGGGCAGATGATGCTGGCCTTGATAGTGGCCGAGGGGTGGAGCATGTTTTCACTGCGGATATTGCGGATCGCCCCCACCACTTCCATCAGCAGTTCGGCGGCCTCCTCCGCGGCCGGATTTTCCCGGGCCGGATCGGCGGTGGGAAAAGGCTCCACCATGATCGAGCCGCGCTCGCCGGGCAGGGCGTGCCAGATCTCCTCGGTGACAAAGGGGATAATGGGGTGGAGAATTTTAAGGATCTCCTCCAGTACCGTGAGCAAAACCTGCCGGCCCCGCTCCTTGGCCGCCTGATCATCACCGTAGAGCTCCGGTTTGATCCACTCCAGGTACCAGTCGCAAAACTCCTTCCAGACAAACTGATAGGCCACCGAGGCGGCATCATTGAAACGGTAGTCATCGAGAGCCCGACTCACCTCGGCGGCCACTCGGCTGGCCCGGCTCAGGATCCACTGGTGGGGGAGGGGCAATCCGGCGGGGTCTGGTCGTAACTGATTGCCCCGGTCTTGATCTTCGCCTACATGCATCAGGGTGAAACGGGCCGCGTTCCAGAGCTTGTTGATAAAATGGCGATAGCCTTCAATCCGCTCTTCGGCCAACTTGATATCCCGACCCTGGGCGGCAAAGGCGGCCAGGGTAAAGCGCAGGGCGTCGGTGCCGTACTGGTCCATCAACTGGAGGGGGTCGAGGACGTTGCCGGTGGATTTGCTCATCTTTTTGCCGAACTTGTCCCGGATCAGGGCGTGGAGATAGACATCCTTGAAGGGGACCTCATTCATGAAGTGCAGCCCCATCATCATCATCCGGGCGACCCAGAAGAAGAGAATGTCGAAACTGGTGATCAGCACGCTGGTGGGGTAAAACATCCGCAGCTCTTTGGTCTGCTCGGGCCAGCCCAGGGTGGAGAAGGGCCAGAGGGCCGAAGAGAACCAGGTGTCCAGCACGTCGCTTTCCCGCCGCAGGCTGGTGGAACGGCATTTGGGGCAAATATCCGGCTCCTCCTCGCTGACGATCAGCTCGCCGCAGGTCTCGCAAGTCCAGGCCGGGATCTGGTGGCCCCACCAGATCTGGCGGGAGATACACCAGTCACGAATATTGTCCATCCAATCATAGAAGGTATTGTGCCACATCTTGGGCAGCAGGCGAATCTCCTCGTTGCGCACCGCCGCCGCCGCCCGCTGGGCCAGGGGCTTGACCGCCACGAACCACTGCGGCGAGAGGGCCGGCTCAACCACGGTCTGGCAGCGGTAACAGTGGCCCACGCCATGCTGGTGTTCGGCGATCTTCTCCAGCAGCCCCGCCGCCTCCAGATCGGCGACGATTCTTTTCCGGCATTCGAAACGGTCCAGGCCGGCGTAGGGTCCAGCCTCGGCATTCATGATGCCGTGCTCGTCCATAACCTTGAGGCTGGGCAAGTCATGGCGGCGGGCGATTTCAAAATCGTTGAGATCGTGGGCCGGGGTCACTTTCAGGGCCCCGGAGCCGAAATCTTTCTCCACGTGGGTATCAAAGACCAGGGGGATTCGGCGGCCGATGAGGGGGAGGATTACCGCCGCGCTGCCCAGGTCCTGGTAGCGTTCATCGGCGGGATGCACCGCCACCGCCGTATCTCCGAGCATGGTCTCCGGCCTGGTGGTGGCCACCACCAGGTGACCGCCGCCGTCGGCCAAGGGGTAGCGGATGTGGTAAAGCTTACCCTCGGTCTCCTCATGCTCCACTTCGATGTCGGCCAGGGCGGTCAGACAGCGGGGGCACCAGTTGATGATGTAGTTGCCCTTGTAGATCAACCCTTCCTGGTAAAGCTGGACGAAAACCTTGCGTACTGCCGCCGACAGGCCCTCATCCATGGTGAAGCGCTCCCGGTCCCAGTCGCAGGAGCAGCCCAGCCGCTTGAGCTGGTTGATAATCTGCCCCCCCGACTCCTCCTTCCACTGCCAGACCCGTTCGATGAACTTTTCCCGGCCCAAATCGTGACGGCTGATCCCGTCGGCGGCCAGTTTGCGCTCCACCACGTTCTGGGTGGCGATGCCGGCGTGATCGGTACCCGGCAGCCAGAGGACGTTGTAGCCCTGCATCCGCCGGTAGCGGACCATGATATCCTGCATGGTGTTGTTGAGGGCGTGCCCGACATGGAGAACCCCGGTGACGTTAGGCGGGGGAATAACGATGGAAAAATTGGGCCGGGATTCGTCCAAGGTGGCCCGGAAATTTTTGTGGGTCAGCCAGCTCTGGTACCAGCGCTCTTCAACCTCCCGGAACTCATAGGCCTTGGGCAGGGATTTGTTATCGCTCATCTTCAGAAAACACTCCAGGGTTTGGGCAGAAAGATATTGGCATAAAGAGAGAGGGCGTAGCGGTCGGTCATTCCGGCGATATAGTCGCAGACCATCCGGGCGCGGCTGGTGCCCTCGGGATAATCGAACGGTTTTTCCCAGTGGAGATCGCTGGCCATGAAGTACTCATACAGTTCACGGACCACCTTCATCGCCTTGCTGAAATCGGCGTGAACCTTATAGTTCTCGTAAACGTTGTCGAAGAGAAAGGAGCGCAGATCCTCGATCCCGGCGATGATTTCCGGCCGCATGGCCAGTTGTTCACCGCCCCCGGCCAGGGTCTGCTCCACCAGATCGCGGACCATGGTGTCGATCCGCTTGGAAGAGGTGGCCCCCAGCAGGGTGATCAGCCGGGGAGGGATCTGCCCCTCCCGCAGCACTCCGGCCCGGACTGCGTCATCGAGGTCGTGGTTGACGTAGGCGATGATATCGGCCAGCCGAACCACCTGCCCCTCCATGGTGGCGGGCAAACCCTGGGAACTGGTCGGCAGAATCTGGCTACGGCCCTTGGAATGGCGGGCTATTCCGTCGCGAACCTCCCAGCTCAGATTCAGGCCCTGGCCCTTGTTCTCCAGCAGGTCAACCACCCGCAGACTCTGCTGGTAGTGGTGAAAGCCTTCGGGGTGAAGCTCGTTGAGAACCGCCTCCCCGGCATGACCGAAGGGGGTGTGGCCCAGATCATGACCCAAAGAGATCGCCTCGGTCAGGTGGCCGTTTAAGCGCAGAGCCACCGAAATGGTCCGGGCAATCTGGGAAACCTCCAGGACATGGGTCAGCCGGGTGCGATAGTGATCGCCGGCCGGGGCCAGGAAGACCTGGGTTTTGTGTTTGAGGCGGCGGAAGGCCTTGCAGTGGATGATCCGGTCTCGATCCCGTTGAAAGGCCACCCGGATGGAGCATTCCTCCTCGGGGCGCAAGCGTCCCCGACTCTCCCGGCTGCGGGCCGCCACCGGGGCCAGGTTGAGGGATTCACGCTCTTCGATCTGTTGACGTATCAGGGTCATGAAGCGGGAAGATACTGATAAAATGGCGCTTGGTCAAGAATAAGGTGCGCTCCCGCCGGGGCAAACCGTTGCCTGGGCAAAGCTTGACGGTCGGGCTTTCAACCGTCGGCGGCGGCCTGCTCGATTTCAGCCTGTAGTTTGTCCCACAGTTCGTAAAGGCGCTCCAGGCGGCGCTCAAGATCGGCGTATTCTTTGCTCAACTCACCGAACTCTTCCTGCCGGTTGTATGTCTCCGGGTCGGCCAGCAGCTTTTCCAGCTCTCCTTTGCGCCGCTCCAGCTTCTCCGACTCGGCTTCCGTCTGGACCGCCTTCTTGCGCAGCGGGGCCAGGGTCTGGTTGAGGCGCTGACGTTGCTGGGCCTGTTCGCGCCGGGCCTCCTTATCCTTGCCACGGGTCTTGTCCTGCTCCGCTTTTTCGGGGAGGGATGGGGAGGAGCCCTTTCCGACCCTGGCGGGCTGTTCAGCCGCCGCCTCAGCCGCAACGGCAGTTTCCCGGTCACGGCGCAATTTGTCCAGGTAGTCGTCGATGTTCCCTTCGTAGGCCGTGCCCCGGCCATCGCGAATCTCCAGCACCTTGTCGGCAAAGGTGTTGACGAAATGGCGGTTGTGGGAAACCACGATGATGGAACCGTCGTAGCGGCGCATTGCCTCCTGCAGCACCTCCTGGGAGGTCATGTCGAGATGGTTGGTGGGCTCATCCAGGATCAGCAGGTTGGAAGGGACGGCGATCATTTTGGCCAGGGCCAGCCGGCTTTTTTCTCCTCCCGAAAGCACTGCCACCTTTTTGTCCACCTCATCACCGCGGAAAAGGAAGGCCCCCAGCAGGGAACGGACCTGGGTGACGGTCATTTCGGTCGTGGCCTGGAAGACGGTGTCGTAAACCGTCAGCCGCTGGTCCAGCTCCTGGGCCTGATGCTGACCGAAATAGGAGGCCTGGACATTATGGCCGAAGCGGATTTTGCCGCCGTCGGCTGCGACCAGCCCGGCCAGGATTTTAACCAGGGTTGATTTGCCGGCGCCATTAACCCCCACCACCGCCATCTTCTCGCCCCTTTGCAGGAGAAAGCTCAGACCGTTGAAAACCTGGAGCTTGCCGTAGCTTTTGGCCAGGCCCTGCACCTCCACGGCCAGGCGCCCGCCGGGCGGGGCGGGGGGAAAACGAAAATCCACCCGGGCTTCGCTCTCCTCCAGCTCGATCCGGTCGATCTTCTCCAGCTGCTTGAGTCGGCTCTGGACCTGGCTGGCCTTGGTGGACTTGGCCCGGAAGCGCTCTACAAAACGCATGGTCTGCTGGATATTGGCCTGTTGATTCTCATAGGCCGCCCGCTGGATCTCCATCCGTTCCTCTTTCTGGAGCAGGTAACGGCTGTAGTTGCCCTTGTAGACCGTGAGATTGCCCAGGCTCAGCTCCCAGATCGAGGTGGAGATGTTGTCGAGGAAGACCCGGTCATGGGAGATCATCACCAGGGCCCCGGCGTAGGATTTCAGGAAATCCTCCAGCCAGGTCAGCGACTCCAGATCGAGATGGTTGGTGGGCTCATCGAGCAGCAGCAGGGCCGGGCGGGCCAGCAGCAGCTTGGCCAGCAGCAGCCGCATTCGCCAGCCCCCGGAAAAGGCGTGGCAGTCCTTATCGAACTCGCTCTCTTTGAAACCCAGGCCGGTCAACACCTTCTCCACCTCCGAGCGGATGCGGAAAATGTCGTGACTTTCCAGGGCGTGCTGCAGTTCACCTTGGCGGGTCAGCAGGGAGCGGCACTCTTCGTTATCCTCGGTGACCGCCGCCAGTTGCCGGTTGACCTCCTCCAGCTCCCTTTGCAGGGCCAGGGCTTCGGCAAAGGCGCTTTCCGCCTCCTCGTAAAGGGAACGACCGGGAGGGAAGGCCTCGATCTCCTGGGGAAGATAGCCCACGGTGGCCTTTTTGGCCCGAACCACCACCTTCTCGTCCATTGCCCGGACGCCGGCCATGATTTTGATCAGGGTGCTTTTACCGGCCCCGTTCACCCCCACCAGGCCAATGCGGTCATGGGGATGAACTTTGGCCGAAAGATTTTTGAAAAGGTGTTTTTCGCCGAACTGGATGGAAAGATTCTGAATGGTAAGCATAGTGGGGCCGCCCAGGTAAAAAGAAGTAGTTTAGCACAACGGCCAGGGAAAATCCAGACCAAATCAGATGTTGACCATACATCGGTTGCGACCGGTGTGTTTGGCGCCGTAGAGGGCCTCGTCGGCGGCTCCGATCACTTCGCCGGCGGTCCGGCCATGGCGAGGGAAGCTGGCGATCCCGATGCTGACGGTGTTTTGCAGCTTCAGGCCGCCTTGGCAAACGAAAGTATGTCCTTCCACCGCCCGGCAGAGGCGTTCGGCGACTTCCACGGCCGTTCCGGGTTCACCGGGCACCAGAATGATAAACGCCTCCCCGCCGTAACGGCAGGCGACATCATTTCGGCGGACCTGGGAACGGATCGGGCCGGCCAGTTGGACCAACACCTCGTCGCCCACCTGATGACCATGGGTGTCGTTAACTCGCTTGAAGTGGTCCAGGTCAAGCATCAGCACGCTGAAGGTCCGGCGCTGCTCAAGGGTTTGGACATCAAGGAGTTCCCGGATCTTGGTTTCGCAGTAGCGTTTGCTGTAAAGGCCGGTCAGGGCGTCGGTAATCGCCATTCGGTAAAGTCTGGCGTTGGCCAGGGTAATCTCGATCTGCTCACTGACCGCCGCCAGCAACTTTTTTTCCATCTTGTTGAAAGCCTCACCTTCCCCACAGTGAAGGTAGATCAGGCCCAGGGAGACGTGGTGGGTGGCCAGATTGGCCATGGCGGTGGTGTTGTCTTGGGTAAAGGCGGTTTCCCCTCGGGAATGTTGTGCCAAAACTCCCGGGCCTGGGCCACCCAGGCCGGTAGTTGATCATCGGGCGGCGGCATCTGGTATTGATGATGCCGGTAGCGGCGATCGCCGTTTTCGCGCCAGCAGATCTCGGTGATGTCGTTTTCATGTTTTTCCCGCCTTAAAAGCAGAGCCACCCGCTCAGCTTTAAAGGTTTTCTGCAGCAGGTCGGTGATTGTCTGGCATAACTTGCTCCACTCGTTCTCCCGGCTCAGATCCCGGACAAAGGAGTAGAGGTGTTCAGTTTCCCAGTTTTTACGCTTGATTTCGGCCATGGCCCGCTTGATCGCCTGACTCATCACATTGAATTGCACCGCCATGTCCTGGATCTCGCCTTCGGCCTCCACTTCGACCCAGTGGGAGAAATCGCCCCGCCCGGCCTGCATAAAACCGGTTTCCAGCTGTTGCAGGGGGCGGCATCGTCCCGGCCATTCGATGGCAGGCAACGCACTCGGGGGTGTGGTCGGCGGAGAAACGGGGATTCTCGGAGCGGGGGGTGCCGGAGACCAGCAGGGTCCCGTTTTTGCTGAGGATGCCGATATTGGAGGGTTGGACGATCTGATGGACGCCGGCCACGGTGCGGCGGATCGCCTCCCAGTCGTTTTCCAGCATGGCCTGGCGTAAAAGATGCTCCACGGTGAGGGTCACCCGCATCCCTTCCTCGTGGGCCGCCTCGAGGTAACGCCTCCGTTCATGTGACAGGATGCCGACCAGGGAGACCAGGATCGAAAGGGCCAGCAATAGAAACAGAGTGGCCAGTAATCTGAAGCGGATGGTGCGGGTGAATTCGCCGATACCTCTCGCGCCATCGGGCCTTCCTCGCTGGGGTTCATTTTGCGGCTGCAATCAGCCGTTAACCTACTGTCCTTCGTCGGCGGCGGCAACCCCTATGAGTCCAAAGCGGCACAATTTGTTGACAATTATTATCGAATCCATAACAATTCGAGTAGGAACTAATTGCGCTTATTTCATGATATTTGGGAAAAGAGAGTCATGCGAGCCCGCCTTCACCCAGCCAAAAGCGAACTCTATTCGCAACTGCCTATCGACCGGCTGATTGCCCTGGTCGAAAACGGGGGCAAGGTGCGAACCGGGGTGGATCTCTTCAACGGGCGCGGGGTGCTGTTGCTGGAGAAAAGCGTCCTGGTGGCCGACCCTAAAATTTTACGCAAGGTTAAAGCCCAGGGGACCATGTCCGTGCCTATCGCCGATAGGGGAGGGGGTGGAGTCTGGGATCGTAAGGGGCGCAAAATATCCTTGCCCGAGGGAGAGCCGGTTCAACCCCTTTTCGCTGACAAGTCCGTGACCTGGCCCAAGCTTTCCAAGGATGTAGAGCTTAAGATCAGCGAGATAACCGAGATAAAGCTGGCGGCCGCCCGCAGGTATGAACTGGCCAAGGAGTGCATCAAAAAAACTCTGGATTCGATCCGCCAGGCCGGCGGCGAGTTCGACCTGGAGCCGATCTCACAAACGGTGGGAGAGCTGGTCGATTTCGTCACCGTGAACGACAACTCTTTTGCCTACTTGACCCGGGAGATCTTCTCTTACGACGATTACCTCTATAACCACTCGATCAATGTCTGCACCATCGGCACGGTGATCATGCAGCGATTCAACAGCGCGTTCAGTACTGCGGTCAACTCCTTCCTCAACGATAATCCCGAGGGCCCGCCGGGCGCGGCCCCCCGGGATCCGGGGGCTTTCGTCTACTATACCTCTTCCGAGCTGCGCAACATATCCATCGGCTACTTCCTGCATGACCTGGGCAAGGTGATGATCGATCCGGAAATTCTTAACAAAGCCGGCGAATTGACGGCAAAGGAGTTCCAGGTGGTCAAATCCCACGTCACCGACAAGGTGGAGCGGGTGTTGCGCAAAAACAAGCTGAGCGACCCCCATATCGTCAATGTCTGCCTCTACCACCACGCCGCCCTCTATGCCGGCGAGGAGCGCTGTTATCCCCAGCAGGATCACCACTTGGTGCCCTCCTACGTCAAGGTCTGCAAACTGGCGGACATTTACGATGCCATGACCTCGATACGCTGCTACAAGGGCGCCCTCAACCCGGTGAGCGTGGTCTCCGAGATATTCCACCACTACGCCCGCAAAGATCCCTTCCTCCAGTATATCCTCCACTCGTTCATCGGTTCGGTGGGGATCTACCCGGCCGGCAGCGTGGTCTATCTAACCAACGGGCAACTGGCCTACGTCCTGGACAGCGACGGCCCCATCCTGCTGCCGCTCACCGATTCCGGGGGCACTCCCCTGACCAAAGAGCCCGAGGTGGTCGTGATGGATCGGGGGCAGATCACCAATTCGCTGGCCATCGACCGTCAGCAGCCGCCCATCTCCCCTCTGGAGGCCTATCGGATCCTGCCCGATTATCTGCGCCGGACCTTGGAGGCGGGCCGCCGGCAAAAACCGGTGCTGGCCTGATGTTAACCCTATCGTTTTTTTATCTTAAAAGAAGAGGTTAGACATTTTGCGCCCAAACTCGTTTTCCGGTCTCGACGACAACTTCTTCCTCACCGCCCAGCGGGAAAGCGAGGCGCTCAGGGAGCGCCTGCTGGAACTCTACCTGCTTTACGCCACCAGCCGGACCTGCAGTGTAGCCGTCCAGACCAGCTCTCTTTTCGTCAATATCGTTGACCTGCTGAAAAACACCTTGCAGGTGGAGGAGTTCTGCCTGATGTTGCGGGATCCGGTCAGCGGCCTTTACGAGATGTGGACCGCCGACGACCGGGTTATGGCCCAGGCCGGTGATTTCAGCTTCCGCCCCGGGGAAGGAATCTCCGGATTGGTGGTGGAGAGCGCTGAGCCGATCCTGGTGCCCGATGTCAGCCGGGAGCCGCGCTTTCTCAACTACCATGGCATGCTCCCCGATATCGGATCATTCCTCTCGGTGCCGCTTGTTGACGGTAATGGCCGGGTTTTCGGGGTGCTGAATATCCACAAACCCCGCCCCAACAGTTTTCGCGAACACGATAAAAATTTTTTCTGTGCCGTGGCCAACAATCTGGCGGTGGCCCTGGAGCGGGCCCGCCTCTTTGAAAATGCCTGCCGGGAGGCGATGCACGACGAACTGACCGGGCTTTACAACCGCCGCTACCTGCAGGACTGCGGCACCCGGGAACTGCTTAAAGCCCGGCGCTCCCAGACGCCGATCGCGCTGCTGCTCCTTGATCTGGACAACTTTAAGGAGGTCAACGACCTTTGGGGCCATGCCCGGGGGGATGAGGTGCTGACCGGACTGGCGTCCCTGCTGAGCAAAAATCTGCGCCAGAGCGACGTGGCGGCCCGTTACGGAGGAGAGGAGTTTGTGGTCCTCTTACCCGACACCACGGGGTTCGGGGCCTATGGCCTGGCCGAGAAGTTGCGGGCGACCGTGGCCGGCGAACTGGCGCTTAAAGATGGCGACAATTGCCGCCCGATTACCGTGACGGTGGGAGTCGCCTCCTTTCCCGAGGATGGCCAAGATTTAGACCAGTTGCTGGCGGCGGCCGATCGCCGCCTTTATCTGGGCAAAGCGGCGGGACGTAACCGGGTGGTGGGAGAACAGCAGGAGCAGCCTGCGGTCCAGCTCAGCCCCAATCGGCGTAAATCCCCCCGCCGGCCCACGGCCCTGCGGGCTCTGGGCAATCAGCCCGAGTCGGTACTACCGGCGGCGGTACGGGCCATCGATATCCAACATGGCCGGGAGTGGAAAGCCTGTTCGCTGCTTAATGCCAGCAGCCACGGCTTTAGCAGTACGATCGGTTTTGCTCCGGAGGTTGGGGCTCAATATCGCTGCCGAGCGGTTTCTGGAGCCCAAAAGTCCCAATTCCTTGATTTCACGGTCCAGGTTCGCCATGTCGAGCTGTTGGCCAAAGATCGATTCCTGATGGGAGTCAGGGTTGGTGCGGGTGACGCCGGGGAGTGGCAAAGGGTTTACGCCATGCTGACCGGAAGGGCCTGATGGAGAGGGGGGTGGTGTATCACTGCCCTTTTGGGGGCGATTGGGCCGGGACAGTCGCTCGCCTGCTGGACCGAGCCGGCCTGGCGGCGGTATTGTGATGATCGGCGGCCCATTGTCCTCAAGCCCAACCTGGTCAAGGCCGCCCCGCCGCCGATCACCACCCCGGTGGCCTTGGTGGCGGCCCTGGTGGATTATCTCCAGCAAGCGCGGCCGGGGGCAAAGATCGTTGTGGCCGAGGGATGCGGAGCCAAGGACTACGACACCGACCACTGTTTTGCCGCCCTGGGTTACGCGCGGATGGCGATGGAACGGGGCGTTGAGCTGGTCGACCTCAACCAGGCCCCCCTGACCCGTCTCTCCCGCCCCCAATATGGCCGCTGGCCGGAGATGCACTTGCCTTCGCTGTTGCTGGATGCCTTCCTGATCTCGGTGCCGGTACTCAAGGCCCACACCCTGGCCAAGGTGACCCTGACCATGAAAAACATGATGGGGGCTGCCCCGCCGGCCCGCTACCAGCAGGGGGGCACTGGAAAAAAGCCGCCTTTCACCAGGGTATTCAGGCGGCGGTGGCGGACCTTAACCGCTATCGCTGCCCCGACTTCACCCTGCTTGACGCCACTGTTGGCCTGAAAAAATCCCATTTGGGGGGACCGGTCTGCCAGCCGTCGCCCGCTTTGCTGGCCGCCTCATACGACCCGGTGGCCATCGACGCCTTTGGCGCCGGCCTGCTGGGCCATGACTGGCAGACCATCGGCCATATCCGCGACCTCGATGGCGAGTTGGGCCGAGCCCATCCCCTCGGGCTGGTAAAGCTTGAACCACCCCCCAAGGGGGTTGCGGTTCAGGACTGACTGTTCAGTTCCGCCGGTTTTTTGCTGATGCCCAGCTCCTGGGTGACCTGGGTGGCGATCTCCTCGATGGACCGGCCGGCGGTGGAGATAATCGGAATCTGATAGTTGTTCAGGATCTGCTCCGCCTGCTTGATCTCTTCGCTGCAGGTGGCCAGTCTGGCGTAGCTGCTCCCCTGGTAGCGTTTTTCCCTGACGATATGGAGCAACTCCGCAGTGGTGGTCAGGCCCACGGCTCGGCGGGAGTTGCGCCTTAAGGCGTCGGGCAGCTTGTATTCGCGCAGGTATTCGGTGGTCATGGGAAAGTTGGCGGCCTTCAACCCCATCTGGGTGGCGAGGTAGACGCTGACCGGAGTCTTGCCGGTGCGGGAAACCCCCAAGAGGATAACATCCGCCTCGTCAAATTCGTTGGTTCTTACCCCGTCGTCATGCTCCAGGCAGAAGTGGATCGCCTCAACCCTTTTGGCCATGGTGATGTTGTCCACATGGCGGGAAAACCCGGGAACCCGCAGGGCTTTGGCCTCCAGGCAGCTTTCCAGATCCTCGAGAAAGGCCCGGAAGGGATCGAAAAGCTCCACCTCCGGATGATCGAAGATTTGGCGGATCTCCTCATTCATGATGGTGCTGAAAATAATGGGCCGCCGGCCGCCGGAGTGTTTCAGGATGTAGGCCAGGGTTTTCTGGGCCTCCTCCCTGGTCAGGATAAAGGGGAAGCGCTCCTCGTGGAAGTTGATCTCGGGAAACTGCCGGATCATGGCATGCCCCAGGTTGGTGGCCAGGATCCCGGTGCTGTCGGAAACAAAATAGATATCTTTGGAGTTCCACATCTTACATTTCCTCTTGTTGGCCAGGTACGGTTCTGGTAGCCCCGATAAGGGTTTACATGGCTTCACAACCGCAATGGTAGTTGTCCTCTGGTGGTTTTGGCAACAACAAAAGGCTGTACCATATGTTCTTTGAGGAGGGAAGGGGATGAATCTGCGATAATTGACCATCGCCCAAAAGATTGCCGGGGCCTTCGGCCTTATCATTCTGCTGATGATTGCTTTCGGCCTGATCAACTACTGGGGCATCGGGCAGATTATCCGTCAGGAAAACCAGGTGGCCTCCGCCGCCGTTCAGGTTTCCTCGTCCAGCCAGCACCTGGCGGAAGGGGCTTCGGAGCAGGCCGCCTCCCTGTCGGCCAGATCTCCTCCCTGGTGGCGGAGTTCGCCGGTTCCACCGGCGAACAGGCCAAGGCGATCTCCCAGGTCAGCAGCGCCGTCAGCCAGATTGACAGCGTTACCCAACAGAACTCGGCCACCTCGGAAGAGTCGGCCGCTGCCGCCGGGGAGCTGAGCGTCCAGTCGGAGATGATGAATGCGACGGTCCGCAATCTGATGCGGGCCATCGGTGGAATCAACGGGGGAGGAGAGCGGCCCGCAAGTTTCGCTGAATGACGGCGACCTGCGGGGGGTGGGTCTAGCTCAGCAGCCAGCGATCCAGCCGTTGGCCCAGGTTGTGCCGCAACTCCGCCACCGCTTCCGGCAACGGGGGATTCCCCTGACTCTCCTGGGTAAAAAGTTCCGCCCCCCGTTCCATAGCCCTTTCGGCCAAGGCCCGACTGAGGGGGGTTAAGCGGGGATGCCGAACCATGGTATCCTCCAGCGCCGCCACCATTCTTGCCGATGGCCCCCGCTCCTCCTCCCTGCGCAGGTCCGAGGCCGGGGGCAGGGGAGCTTGACCGGTCCCGGCCGTTTCAGCTTCAAACCACTCCTTAAGCTGCTGCCACTGGGCCTGGATAATGTCGTGGTGGCGATAAGCCCGGCTGACCGTCGGCGGTTGACCCGGGGGTGCTGCCTGACTGCCGAACGAAGCGGGCAGGTGGCCCACTGCCCTGGGACCACGGCTGGTCAGCTGCTGCGAACTGTAGGAGGCCTGGAGGAAGGTGGCGGAGAGTTCACGGATTGAGCCCAACTCCCCCAAGTTGAGCCCCCCCTCCAGGGCTCTTTCCATATCCCCGTTGAAAAAATCGTAGGCAATCTTGGTCAGTTGATCCACTAGCCGTTCAATATCCCGCAACTCCTCGGCGTTGAGATCACCCTCAACGCCGAGGGAGTAGGAGTTGGTTTCCAAACTATTCAAGCTGTAAGAGTTGAGCAGAGCGCCGCCGTACCGGGCTTGACTGATTCCCACCCCGGTGGCGCTGCTCCAGTCAGCGGAGATGCTGACCCGGTCACCCTCGGCGGTGGTCAGGGAGATGGAGCTTTGCCGGGCCAACAGAACCGTTTGCTGGTAAGAGAAGTTCTGATCTCCGTGGATCGAAGTGGCGATCTTACGACCCGGGACAGAGGGCAGAGGGTGGGACAGGGCTGAGGTGGCAAGTTCATTCATGGTCCGACTCCTGGCAGATGCGAGCAAGGGAGGCTAAAAAGCGGTCGAAGGTCGACCGGGTACCTCTTTTGGTTCCCATCGGCAGGAAGAGGGAAAAACTTTAATCGTCCAGGTCGCTGCGGTACAGGGCGCGGAATTTTCTCATCCGCTCGTCAACTTCAGCCGGCAACAGCAACTGGTAGCGCTCCACATACTCCGCCGCCATCCGGTGGGTGTTGAAGATCGGACAGTTGAGGATCAGGTTGTTGAGACAGCGATCCAAGTAGTGGTCAAAGCCCTCGGGATGATAGAAGGTGCCCAGCAGATCCGGAAGCATCTCGTAGAATGAGGCGGCATCCTCCCGGTAGAGCAGTTCGGAAGGGTGTTCGCTGAGCATTTCCGCCTTCACCGGACCTTCGTAGCCGAATTTCCAGCCGGTCTTGCCGTCATGATAGCCTTCAACCCACCAGCCATCCATGATGCTGACGTTGGGAATTCCGTTCATCGCCGCCTTCATGCCGCTGGTGCCGCTGGCCTCCAAGGGACGCTTGGGGCTGTTGAGCCAAGCATGACAGCCGGCCACCATCATCTTGGCCACCGACATGTCGTAATCGGGCACGAAGACCAGCCGGGCCAACCCCTCGGTTTTTCTATACAACTCCGCCTGGATATCTATGATGCTCTTAATCAGCACCTTGCCGGGTTCATCGGCCGGGTGGGCCTTGCCGGCGTAAATGAAATTCACCGGCCAACGGGAAGCCAGCAGGATCTTTGCCAGGCGATCGAGATCCTCGAAGACCAAGTCGGCCCTTTTGTAGGTGGAGAAGCGGCGGGCGAAACCGAAGGTGAAGGCCTGGCCGTCGAGCCGACCCTCATCCTCTCTCAGGTACGACAGATAGTTGGGCGGGTCGATCCAGGTGGAAACTCTTTGGTGACGGTGGCGGGAGAGCATCCCGTTGAGATAGGTGATTAGAATGGATGTATCCTGCCGCCAGGCCTCGGTAAAACTCCGCCGAAACTTATTGCTGTTTAAAAATTTGCCGGCCCGGTTGAAGAGGCAGGGTTCCAGGCGCCAGTTGGCCAGTTCGGGCACACTGTCATAGGCCGCCGCCTTGGCGTCGCTGATCCAGGTGAGGTGATGAACCCCGTTGGTGATGGCGCTGATGCGCTCCTTGAACTGGGGAAACTGGGTCCGGGTGACCTCGCGGTGCAAACGGCTGACGCTGTTGGTGGCCCGATTAACCCGCATTGCCAGGGCGGTAAAGTTGTAGGCTGCCGGATTCTGCTCATCCAGGGCCAGCAGGTGGAGAATACGGCGCAAGAATGAGTGCTCCAGGCCGTGGTAGAGGGTATGGGGGAAACGGTCGTGACCGGCTTTTACCGGGGTGTGGATGGTGTAAACCACGTGCCGGGCCGCTTGCTCGGCGGCGGCCAGAATATCTTGATCGCTGGCCTGCTGGCGATAATTGTCCCCCAGTTGCCGGTGCAAAATCTCCGAGATCAGAGAGAGGACCAGGATTACCCCATGCTGTTCGTTCAGATGGATGGTCTTGGATGTCAGGCCCAGGGCGCGCATGACCGGCAACACTCCGGCCCCCAGCAAACGGCGTTGAATCGCCTTGGATACTTCGGAACTGCTGTCGTAAAGCTGACGGGAAGCCTTACGTATCCAATCCGGCGATTGGGTCAGATCATAGTCCAACAGAATCTCGGGCACAAAGAAATCGAGGTTGCAGCTGACCTCCATCTTCATCCACAGCCGGGCCACCGCCTTGATCGGCTGGTCATCACGGTCATGGAAATCCACCTCGACGGTCAACGGTTCGGTCGGTCGGCCGGGCCGGTGCAAAAGATAGAGGCCGGGGGTCTCCTCCGGCTTCCACTCCCGGGACCAGACCACCTGGCCCAAATTCATGTCCACCAACTGGGAAAAATAGCCCCGGCGGTAGAGCAGGGATACCGCCGCCACCGGAATATGACAGTCGGCGAAGCTTTTCAGGGTGTCACCGGCCAAAACCCCCAGTCCGCCGCTGTAGATGGGAATTTTACTGGGTCCGCTAAGAAACCGGTCGGCCTCCGGCTGCAGTTCGACGGGGAGATCCTCCCGGGCGGCGGCTTCCTGGAGCAATTTCTTGATGGGGTGATAGAGATCCCGATCGGCACCGATCTCCATGGTTACGTAGGTGGTGGAGTTGCCTTCAGGCGCGGTCAAGGTCCGCCAGACCCGATCGAAGCACTCCTGGGAAACCCCGAAAAAGCGGCCATGGGGGCCGGTGGCCAGCAGATCTTCGGCACAAGCCCTCTTAGTCGTTGTCATGGTAAGCCTTGGTTGGGTTAAATCCTAAATCAACGGGCGTGGGTCGAGTAAATGCTGATCATTATCGTGATCGCGGAGGTTACCCTGTTCAGCCCGCTTGTCAAAGAGAAAATAAGGGGTTAGCCAGAAAAAATGTATTGAATTTCCGGGTCCTTTTCTTTACACTGCCTCACCGAAGCGTCACGAAACGATGATTCCATCGGCGTGCGCAAGCAACCTTAAAAAAATATATTCTAAGTAAGGAGATGGCCAGATGAAAAAAGAAATGGGGCAGTTTTTTACCGCAGTGGCAATTGTTTGTACGGTTTCGCTGTTCACTTTCGCTTGCTCCAAACCGGTCAAGGTTGAACCCGTGGCGCCGACAACGACCGCCCCCGCCACCACTGTCGAGGCCGATCGCCCCGACCATGCCCCCTGGGAGCCCGCCGAAGCCTGGCCCGGACCCGCCGAGGAGGAAGCCCTGACCGACACCGGCGCCCGTGAACTGGCCCTGCGGGAAGGCCGCACCAGCACCCCGCTGTTCCCGGTTTATTTCGACTTTGACCGTTCCAACATCCGACCCGACCAGGAAGGGCGGATTACCGAAAACGGCAACTACCTGCTGGACAATATGCGGGTCCGGGTGCGGATCGAGGGCAATACCGATGACCGCGGCACCCGCGAATACAATATGGCCTTGGGCGAACGCCGGGCCATGAGCGCCAAGAAGTACCTGATGGACATGGGAATTGCCGCCGGTCGCCTGGAGACCGTCAGCTACGGTGAAGAGCGCCCCATCGCTTTCGGGCAGGATGAGGAATCCTGGAGCCTGAACCGGCGGGCCGACTTCGTTCTTCTCAGGTAACACCCCCGTAAACAGTCCACGAGGCAAGCCGAGCCGGGGCGGGGAAACTCGTCCCGGATTTTTTTTAGTTCCGCCACCATTGCAAGGAGTGTTGATTATGATGAAAAGAGGTCTTGTCGCCCCGTTGCTGGCCGTGGCCCTGCTGCTGAACCTCGGCTTGGCCCCGGTCGTTGCCGCGGCCGATCCGGTCCGGATCGCCGTGATCAGCATTCAGGATATTCTGGATCGTTCCGTCGTCGCCCGGGAGGCCCGGGGGAAGATTGAAGGCGAGATCGAGAGACAGCGCGCCACCCTCCAGCGAGAGCAGGCGGCCCTGGAGGAGATGCGAGAGGAGATAGAGAAGAAGAGCTCGGTCTGGAGCGATCAGGTCCGGGCTGAGCGGGAAAGGGAGTTTCAACGCCGCTTCCGGGCCTTCGAGGGCCTCAACGAAGACGCCCAGCTTGCCGTCCAGCAGCAGGAAAAAGTGTTGATGGAGCCGGTCCTGTTGAAGCTGGATGAGATCATCGCCGAATTCGGGCGTGACCATAACTATGACCTGATTCTGGAGTACACCATGAAGGGTCTGCGGAGCCGCACCGGCCTGCTTTACGCCGCCGAGACCATGGATATCAGCGAACAGGTTCGTCAGGAACTGGACAAACGCCTCAAGTAGGGCGGTAAATTCCATGGCGGAGGGGGCGTCGTTCTCCCTTCCGCCATTTCAGTTCATGATCTCCACGGCGGCGGCACTGATGGCTGCGGCATCGATTCCGGCCAGCTGCCGCAGCTTCTCCTGATCGCCGTGCTCCAGAAAACGATCGGGCAGGCCCA
>DSDS01000091.1 GCA_011048585.1 Desulfurivibrio alkaliphilus
CCTCGGGGGCGCTCATCTCCGGTTTAAGATCATAGGTGGCAACCTGGCGGGCCGAGGGGATCAGGGCTCGCTCCTCCCCGGGAAAGGGCTCCTCACGACCGCCGTTGAAGAAGTAGGTCACATGGGCATACTTCTCGGTCTCAGCTATCCGCAACTGCTTCAGGCCATGGCGACTGACCTCCTCCCCCAGAATCCGTTCCAGAGTCTGGGGTGGGAAGGCCACCGGCAGCGCGAAACCCTTTTCATAGCTGGTCATGGTGACCACTCCCCCCAGGAGGGGGCGGCGGGGGCGGGCAAAACCGCTGAAATCGTCGTTAATCAGGGCGCTGACCAGTTGGCGAGCCCGATCGGCGCGAAAGTTGAAAAAGATCACCCCGTCGCCGTCCCGCAAGGATGCCGGCGGAGTTCCATCGGGGTGGCTAATCACGGTGGGTTTGATAAACTCATCACTTTCACCCCGCCCGTAAGCATCCCGGACCGCCGTCAGGGGGTCGAGGGTGGTCCGTTCCGCCCGGCCCTCCACCAACGCCTGCCAGGCCAAGGCCACCCGGTCCCAGCGTTTGTCCCGGTCCATGGCATAGTAACGGCCGCAAACCGTGGCGACCCGGCCGACCTTGAGGCGATCCAGGGCCGCGACCAGGGCTTCCATGTAGCCCAAACCGCTCTGCGGCGGGGTATCGCGGCCATCCATGAAAGGATGGACAAAAACCCGCTCGACCCCCTGGCGAACCGCCATTTCCAGCAGGGCCACCAGATGATCGATATGGCTGTGGACCCCGCCGTCGGAGAGCAGGCCCAACAGGTGGAGGGCCGATCCCCGCTCCCTCACCTGGGTCATCAGCGCCGTCAGAGCGGGATTACTGAAAAAACTCCCCTCCCTCACCGCCAGGCTGATCCGGGTGAAATCCTGGTAGACGGTGCGCCCGGCCCCGATATTGAGGTGACCGACCTCGGAGTTGCCCATCTGCCCCTCGGGCAGCCCCACCGCCCCGTTGTGGGCGACCAGGGTGGTGAAGGGGTATTCCCGTCGCCAGCGATCCATGTTGGGGGTGGCGGCCAGGTGTACCGCGTTGCCGGGACCCGGCGGCGCCTCGCCCCAGCCATCGAGAATGGCCAGCAGCACCGGTCGTACTTTACTATTCTTCATCCCGGCCCCCATCGGAACTGACCTTGACGGCGTCGTGCCAGAGCCCGTCAAGATCGTAAAATCCCCGCAGATCACGGTAAAAGATATGAACCACCAGGTCGCTGAAATCGAGCAGCACCCAATGACCCTCGGCCAGACCTTCGGTATCGCCAGTTTTTAGACGCTTGGGGGAGAGGACCTCATCCACCGCCTTGGCCAGGCTCTGAACATGGCGGGTGGAGCGACCACTCATGATCAGCAGGTAATCGGTGTAGGATGAAAGCCCCCGAACATCGAGAATCACCAGATCCTCCGCCTTTTTCTCCAAGGCCGCTCCGGCGGCGATCCGGGCCAGCTCCACCCCGGAAAGGTCTTCTAACGCTCCGGCAACTGCTTTTATGTGCATTCCTCTGGTCCCAATTAGGTGGAAATCACAAGGTTTGACTAAATTGCGCTCAAAGATCCGCATCATATATCGCCGACGCCCTGGGTGCAACCGGGAATCCCGTCGGCCCGGCCAGATTTCGTGATCGCGTGCCACCCGGTAAAGTGCGCTTTGACTTCCGAGGGTTGTGGGGTTATAATCACCGGTCTTCTTTAATACCCTTTTTGTGTTTCCATCGCGAAGAAGGGAAAATTTCCCGTGAAACAGGAGTATCCATGCAAAGCTCGTTGAAATGGAAGATCGGCCTGCTCTTTGTGATGATCTTTTTCTCCATCGCCACCGTATTGCCTTCGCTGTCGGTGGCGGTGCCCGACTGGTGGAAAAAATATCTGGCCCCGGAAGGGTTGCGCCTGGGCCTGGATCTCCAGGGCGGCATGCACTTGGTGCTGCAGGTGGATATTGAGCGGGCCATCGCCAACTCTCTGGACCTGGCCGCCGAAGAGCTGCGGGAGGTGATGCGGGAGCAACAGGTCACCCTGGTGCGGGCCCGCACCACCGATCCCCAAACCGCCATCTTCACCCTGCCCAACATCGGAGCCCTCAATGCCGTGCAACGCACGGTTAGCGAGGATTTTCCCAACCTTACCATCCGGGTCGAAAGCGAGGAGGGTACCTTCCCCCGCGTCTTCATCAAGCTGGATGAAGAGCAGGTCGATTTCATCGAAAAAAATGCGGTCCGCCAGTCCCTGGAGATTATCCGCAACCGGATCGACCAGTTCGGGGTGGCTGAACCGGTGATTGTCCGCCAGGGAATCAACGAGATCGTGGTCCAGCTGCCCGGGGTGCGTGATCCGGAGCGGGCCATCGATCTGATCGGCCAGACCGCCCAGCTGGAGTTCAAACTGGTGGACGACTCCCAGGCGGTCAACCTCCAGCAGTTGATCACCCAGGCGGTGGAGGCCGGGCAGTGGCAATGGGGCGAAGATCGCCGCAAGCTGAACCTAGCCCTGCGGGGAATGTTGCCTGATGACCGTGAAATCTACTTCCATCGCAGCGTTGACCGCCAGACCGGCCAGGAACGGATCGAGCCGATTCTGCTTTACTCCACCTCCCTGATGACCGGAGAGATGGTCCGCGACGCCCGGGTCCGGGTGGGCGGCACCTTTAATGAGCCCTATGTCAGCCTGGATCTGACCAACCGGGGCGGCCGGGTCTTTGGCCAGATCACCGAACGGAACGTGGGCCGCCAACTGGCCATCGTCCTCGACGAGGTGGTCCGTTCAGCGCCGGTGATCCGGGAGCGGATTTTAGGCGGCAGCGCCCAGATCTCCGGCGGTTTCCGCCATGAAGAGGCCGCCGACCTGGCCATCGTGCTGCGGGTTGGCGCTTTGCCCGCCCCGGTGGAGATTATCCAGAACCTGACGGTGGGAGCCTCGCTGGGGCGGGATTCGATCCAGCGGGGGCTGATCTCGGGGCTCTTCGGGGCCCTGCTGGTTTCGATGTTCATGGTGATCTACTACCGCCTCTCGGGGGTGATCGCCAACGCTGCCATGGCCTTGAACATACTCTTCATCTTCACCGGCCTGGCCATGATGCAGGCCACCCTGACCCTGCCCGGGATCGCCGGCATCATCCTGGCCATAGGTATGGCGGTGGATGCCAATGTGCTGATCTTCGAGCGGATGCGGGAAGAGTTCGCCCTGGGTAAAACCACCAAATCCGGCATTGAAGGAGGGTATGGCAACGCCCTCTCCACCATCGTCGATTCCCAGGTAACCACCCTGATCACCGCCCTGGCCCTCTTTCTCTTCGGCACCGGGCCGATCAAAGGTTTTGCCGTCACCCTCTCTTTGGGGGTAACCTTCAACCTGTTCACCACCCTCTTCGGCACCAAACTGGTCTACGATTTTCTCCACTCCCGGCGTCTTCTGGGTGAGTTGCGTTTCCTCAGTTTGCTGACCAACCCCGGCCTCGACTTCATGCGCCTGCGCCGGATCGCCTTCGTTTTCTCCGCCGTGCTGCTTCTGCTGGGCACCGTGGCCCTGGTGGAGATCGGCCGGGGCACCGCCAATCTGGGGGTCGATTTTGCCGGCGGCACCATGGCCCAGTACCGGGCCGAGCGGCCCTTCACTCTGGCCGAGGTGCGCAGTGCCCTTAACCAAGCCGGCCTGGAAAGCGCCCAGCCCCAGCATGTGGAGGGGGAAAACCGACTGATCGTGCGCATCAAGGAGGAGCGAGCGGTGGTGGGCGATCTAACCGCCACCGTAACCGCCGCCTTAAACGAATATTTGGCCGACAAGGGTTTCGCCCTGGAAACCCAATCGGAGATCGGCTCCGCGATCAGCGATACCCTGCGCAACAAGGCTCTGCAAGCGATCTTCATCGCCCTGCTGGGGGTAATCATCTATCTGGCCCTGCGCTTCGACCTGCGCTTCGGGATGGCGGCGGCCATTACCACCTTCCATGATGTGCTGGTGGTTCTGGGCCTCTGCTGGCTACTCAACATCGAGATCACCCTGCTGATCGTCACCGCCCTGCTGACTCTGGCCGGCTACTCCCTCAACGACTCGGTGGTGGCCTTCGACCGCATCCGCGAAAACCTCAAAAAAAGGCCCCTGGAGTCGATGCGAGATGTGATCAACCGCAGTATCAACGACATCATGGGCCGGACCATCATCACCTCCATGACCACCGCCCTGGTGCTGCTCTCCCTGCTGATCTTCGGCGGCTCGGTGATCAACGACTTTTCCCTGACCCTGCTGATGGGCGTTATTATCGGCACCTTCTCCTCAATTTTCGTGGCCAGTCCGCTGCTGATGCTGCTGCCTGGGGGAGATCAACGACCCGATGAAACCGGGCTCCAGGGAGATGGCGCCCAGGTTTGAAAACAACCCGAGGTTTAAAGGAGCAAACCCATGAGCATCAAACCGCCGGAGGAGCAGGTCCAGCCCCTGCAGGGAGAGGAACAGTTCGCCTTCGACTGTGGCCCGGACCTGAGCTGCTTTACCGAGTGCTGCCGGGCCCTGGATCTGGTCCTGACCCCCTACGATGTCCTCCGCCTGCGCCAAAATCTGGGGATCACTTCGGATCAATTTCTTGAACGCTACGCGATGGTGGAGGCCAGCGAGGATGAAGCCTTCCCCATGGTCTTCCTGGCCATGGTGGATGACGGCCGGGCCAGCTGCCCCTTTGTAGCCGTCTCCGGTTGCACGGTGTACCAAGACCGTCCCGCCGCCTGCCGAGCCTACCCGCTGGGCCGGGGTCTGCGCCTGACCGGCTGTGACGGCCGCAAGATCCAGGAGCTGTTCGTGTTGGTGCGAGAGCCCCATTGTCGCGGTTTCGAGCTGGACCGGAAGAAAGACGCGGCCACCTGGATGGACGGCCAGGGGCTCGCCGCCTACAACCGGGTCAGCGACGCCTTGCTGCCGTTGCTACGCCACCCCAAAATTCAACAGGGCTGGCGGCCGACCCCGGCCCAGAAGGCGCAGTATCTGAAAACCCTCTACCAACTCGAGCACTTGCAGGAACAACTACTGGCCGGGGAAGCGGACCGGTTGGTCGCCGCCGACCCCCAAGGCCGGGCGGCAACCGAATTGGCCGCGCTCGACGAGATGGAACTGCTGCTGGTCGCCATCGACTGGCTACGCAATGAATTCAAGCTTTAGGGCCGGGAAAAGGCCTTTTGCAAGGAGACGCCGACATGAATAAAGCGGTCAAGGCCATCGTGATTACCGGCTACGGGACCAACTGCGAGGTGGAGATGGCCCAGGCCTGCAGGTTGGGCGGGGCCGATCAGGTGGATATCGTCCATATGAGCGAACTGCTCCATGGTGAATTCACCCTGGATGACTATCACCTGCTCAACCTGCCCGGCGGCTTCCTGGACGGAGACGACCTTGGGGCCGGCCAGGCCGGCGCCCACCGCCTGCGCCACGCCACGGTAAAACCCGGCGGCGAGCCGATCCGTGATCAGCTCTACCGTTTTATCGAGGCAGGCAAGCTGATCATCGGGGTCTGCAACGGCTTTCAGCTGATGGTCAAAATGGGTCTGCTCCCCGGCTTCGACCACCGCTACGATCGACGCCTGGTCAGCCTGACCCATAACGACTCCAGCCGCTTCGAGGATCGCTGGGTCAACCTGCGGATCGATCCCGAAAGCCCCTCTGTTTTCACCAGGGGACTGGAGCAGCTCTATCTGCCGGTGCGCCACGGAGAAGGCAAGTTCGTTCCCGCCAGCGAGACGATCCTGGGCATGCTGGAAGAGAACCACCTAATCGCCATGCGCTATGCCGATCCGGAAACCGGAGAGGCCACCATGCGCTATCCCTGGAACCCCAACGGCTCCCCCGCCGGAATCGCCGGCATCTGCGACCCCAGCGGCCGTCTCTTCGGCCTGATGCCCCACCCGGAGGCCTTTCTCCACCGGGTCAACCATCCGCGCTGGACCCGTGAACAGCTGCCGGAGGAGGGCCAGGGGGTGGCACTTTTCCGCAACGGGATCGAATTCATCCGGGCCAATGTGCTGTAAGCGGACAGGATGACGGCACCCAGAGGCCATCGTCTGGCCAGGCTGATCCTGGACTTGCGGACACCTATGCTCTACCTGGGTATCCTGCTGGTGGCCTCCACCGCCGCCTTCACCGTGGTTTCACCGCAAGCCCTCCGCTTCCTGCAGACCCATCTGAACCAGGAGCTGGCCTATTTCACCGTCACCGATCCCTTCCTGGCCCATGTCAGGCTGGGGCTGGGACTGGCCATCTTCGTCACCGTGCCGCTCTTTTCCTGGTGGTTCTGGAAGGCCATGGCCGGACCCTTCAAGCTCACCCGCACCACCCGTATCTGGTTCGTGCTCTTCAGCTGTCTGCTCTTTTATGGCGGCACCATCTTCTGTTTTATGGTAACCCTGCCCCTGGGGGTTAATTTTCTGCTGGGCTATCAATCCGAGCAGTTGCAGGCGGTGATCGCGGTGGGCAAGTTCGTCACCTTCGTCACCGTCTTTGTTCTGGCCTTCGGCTTTATTGCCATGCTGCCGATCTTCATGGTCTTTGGAGCCAAGAGCCGTTTGCTGACCAGAAAAAGCTTCGAGCGCAACCGGGGCTACGCGGTGCTGATCATCACCATCATCGCCGCCCTGATCACCCCCACGCCGGACGTGGTCAACCTCTCCTTCATGGCCGTGCCGATGTATCTGCTTTACGAATCGGGCATTATTATCATCAAGCTGCTCAAAATCGAGTGACCACCCGAGACAGGATCAAGATGCCCCGCCCCTACCAGTCAAAAGAGAATAATCCGGTCAAGGCTGTCATCCTGCTTTTACTGGCCCTGCTGGCTCTCTGGATGCTGCTGAGCCCCTACGGTCTCTGGCAATATTCGAAAATTTCCCGGGAACTGGCGAGCCTGAAAGCGGAAAACAGCCGGCTGGAGCAGGAAAATCGGGATCTGCTCATCGAGATTGAAAAATTACGTAACGACCCGGAATATATTGAAGAGGTGGCCCGCCGCCAGCACGGGCTGCTGAAAAAAAATGAAATGATCTTCAACTTCAGCCGCTGAGTCGCTTTTTTCCCCGCCGGTTACGGCCTGGTCGCCGGGCTTCCAGTTCGGCCACCTTTTTTTCCAGATCCTCACTGAGCTTGACCCGCCCTTCCAGTACGCAACCCCGGCGACCAGGGATACAGTCTGATTTCAATTTTTGGCAGTTATTCAAATTAAAATCGTAGTTACGGCAAGAAAAAGTCATGAGTCAGGGCTCCCGTTTGTGTCCTGGGCTTAAGGATAGTCGCTGAAAACAAGAGATCCGCTGTTGCGGCCGATCTCCCGCCAGGAGGCTACCGGGAAGGTGAAGGCCGCCAGCCCGCAGGGGGGAATGGTGCCGATTTTTTCCCCGCCCAGCCACTCCGCCAGCAGGGAGATGTAGGGGTTGTGGCCCACCAGCATCACCCTGGCCAACTGGTCGTCAAAGGCCTGGATCAGGCTCAACAAGAGATCCAAGGCCTCGTAATAGATCTTCCCGTCATAAACGATCCGGTCCACCGGATAACCCAGGGATTCGGCAAAAATCGATGCGGTCTGGCGGGTTCTCCGGGCGGGACTGGCCACAATCAATTCCGGGAAAAAAGCGTGGTCACGCAAACGCTGGGCCATCACCGGGGCATCGGCCAGACCGCGTTGATCAAGCTCCCGTTCAAAATCACCGGCCTGGGCATTCTGCCAGCCGGCTTTGGCGTGCCGCAGCAAACAAAGCGTCTTCATGGCCATCTCTCCCCCTGGGTTCAAAGAAAATTAGCGAGCCGGAGGCCGAGCAGGCGGCGGGCTCAACACCCCCCACTCCACCAGACGCTGCTGGGCATAACCCGACTGGCCACCGTCACGGACCTGGCGCAGGTAGAGGAGATACTCCCGGGAAGCCGCCTCGGTCTGGCCCATGTTTTCCAGGGCCACCCCTTTCAGGAATGTGATATTGGGGTTGCCGGGCAGAAGCCGCTCGTAAGCCTCAAAATAACGATGGGCGGTGGGGCTGTCGCCCAGGCCCAGCCGGGCGATACCGGCCACCTGCAGGGCTTGGGGCTCCTCGGGATAAACCGCTCGGGCGGCTTCGGCAAAACGAGCCGCGGCCTCCTTTTTGCCCAAGCCATACTGGCAGCGGGACATCAGCAGCAGGCCCGGGTAATCCTCGGGGGCCAAGGCCAGGGACTTTTGCAAGTGGGGCTCGGCCTGGACAAATCTTTCCCGCGCCATCTCCCTCTCCCCGGCCTGCTGGGCCTCGATGGCCGGCCGCAGATGGCGCAGGGCCGCAAGATTATCCTGGTAACGCTCCCGGTGGCGCGCTCGCCCCTGCTCTTCCCGGTAGCGGCTAACCACCATATTTTCGGCGGTGGCCAAACGCTCGCTGCTCATGGGGTGGGTGGAGAACATCAGCTCGAGGGCGTTGGGTTTATGCCGGGACTGCTCCATCAGCATCCGGTGCAGCCCCACCATCCCGGCGGGATTGTGACCGGCCCTGGCCGCGTATTCCATCCCCAGGTCGTCAGCTTCCCGCTCATTCTCCCGGCTGTAATGGGCCAGCAGGGCGCCGGCGGTCAACCCGCCCAAGGTTTGCACCAAGGGGGCCAGCCCCTGGCGATCCTCGGAGGTTGCCACCGCCACCCCGGCTCCCGTCACCGCCAGTTGGGCGAAAATCCCCTTGGTCATCCGCTGGGCGGCGTGGCGGGCGTTGACATGACCGATCTCATGGCCCAGCAGGGCCACCAGTTCGGCCTCATCCTCGATCTCCAGCATAATCCCGCGGGTCACCCCGACGGTGCCGCCAGGAAAGGCGTAGGCGTTGATATAGTTGGCGTTTACCACCTGGAAAGAGTAGGGCATTCCGGGCCGATGGGAATGGAGAGCCAGGCCGCTCCCCAGGGAACCCACGTAGCTGTTAAGGGCGCTGTCCCGGGAAACCCCGAAGTCGGCGGAGAACTGGTGGGGAGAGTGTTCGCGATCGATGGCGATCTCTTGGCTCTCGGAGAGCAGCATCAACTGCTGCCGCCCGGTGACCGGATTGACCGCGCAACCACCGAGAACCAGGCCAGCGGCGGAGGCCGACATCATGGCCAGAAAATCACGACGGGAGAGAGAGGGGCTGGAATGGCGACGATAAACAGGCTGGTTCATGGCGAGCCTCATGGGTGATAAAACCGAATTTGCCCCCGTATAAAATATCACTTCGGCCGGTGCCCTATTCTCCGACGGGAGCTACCAAGTTAACGGAAGATAACCCGGCAGAAGCGGCGCTTGCCCACCTTCAACAAAACCTCGCCGGTGGCCGGGATGGTGGTTTCCACCGCCGCGATTTTGTCGCCGTTGACGCTGACCGCCTGCTGCTGGATCATCCGCCGAGCCTCACCGGTACCCTTGACCAGCCCGGCATCACAGAGCAGCCGCGGCAGCCACAATGGTTCAGGTTCGGCGGCCAGAACTATCTCCGGCAACTGATCGGGCAGTTGATGCTGCCTGAAGATCCGTTCAAAATTCTCCTCGGCCCGAGTTGCCGCCTCGGATCCATGGAAACGGGCCACCAGTTCACGGGCCAGGCGCTGTTTAATCGCTTTGGGGTGAGCCTGCCCCGCCTCCATCTGGCGGCGCAACTTATCCACCTCCTCCAGGGAGAGGTCACTGAGCAGTTCATAGTAGCGGAACATCAACTGATCGGGCATGGAGAGGGTCTTGCCGTAGATCTCATCGGCAGTTTCAGTGATCCCGATATAGTTGCCCAAAGACTTGCTCATCTTGTTGACCCCGTCCAACCCCTCCAGCAGGGGCATGGTCAGGACTACCTGGGGAGATTGGCCCCAGACCCGCTGAAGATCGCGGCCCATCAGCAGATTGAAAAGCTGATCGGTGCCACCCAGTTCGACATCGGCCTTCAAGGCCACCGAATCGTAACCCTGGATCAGGGGATACATGAACTCGTGGATCCCGATGGGTTTCTCCCCGGCGAAGCGCTGCTTGAAATCCTCCCGCTCCAGCATCCTGGCCACCGTGAGCTGGCCGGCCAGTTCGATCATCTCCCTGGAGGTTAGTTTGTTCAGCCAGTGGCTATTAAAGACCACCCGGGTTTTTTCCGGGTCGAGAATTTTGAAGACCTGCTCCTTGTAGGTCTCGGCGTTGGCCGCCACCTCCTGAGCGCTCAGGGGCTTTCTGGTCTCCGATTTACCGGTGGGATCGCCGATCATCCCGGTGAAATCGCCGATCAAAAAACAGATCTCATGGCCCAGATCCTGAAAGTGCTTCATCTTCTGAATCAACACCGTATGGCCCAGATGCAGATCGGGAGCGGTGGGATCAAACCCCGCCTTGACCCGGAGCGGCATCCCGCTCTCCTGGGATTTACGCAACTTCTTCTCCAGATCTTCCGGGGAGATCACCTGCACCGCCCCCCGGGTCAGGTACTCCATCTGCTCACCGATGCTCAGTCTATCGCTCATCGCCATTACCATCCCTACTTGGCATACTCCACCGTTCTGCTCTCCCGGATCACCGTTACCCTGATCTGGCCGGGGTAGGTCAACTCCTCCTCGATCTTCTTGACGATATCCTTGGTGACCAGGGCCGCCTCGGCATCACTGAGCTTGCCACTGTCCACGATCACCCGGATCTCCCGCCCAGCCTGGATGGCGTAGGACTTATCCACTCCCTTGAAGCCGTTGGCGATCTTTTCCAGATCCTCCAGGCGCTTGACGTAGGACTCCAGCATCTCCTTGCGGGCCCCGGGCCGGGCCCCGGAAAGGGCGTCGGCCGACTGGACCAGAATATCGAGCAGGCTTTCGGGGGCCACATCCTCGTGATGGGCGGCAATGGCATGGACCACCTCGGCAGATTCGCCGTACTTCTTGGCCAGATCGGCCCCGATGCTGGCATGGGACCCCTCCACCTCGTGATCCACCGCCTTACCGATATCGTGGAGCAGGCCGGCACGCTTGGCCTGTTTGACATTGATCCCCAGCTCGGCAGCCATTATTCCGCAAAGAAAAGCCACCTCCAAAGAGTGCTGCAGGCAGTTTTGACTGTAGCTGGTCCGGTACTTGAGTCGACCCAGAAGCTTGATCAGTTCGGGATTGACCCCATGGGCGCCCACGTCGAAGGTGGCCTGCTCGCCGGCCTCCCGCATCCCCACTTCCAACTCCTCGGCTACCTTATTGACCACCTCTTCAATCCGGGCCGGATGGATTCGACCGTCGGCGATCAGTCGTTCCAGGGCCAGCCTGGCCACCTCCCGGCGCACCGGATTAAAACCGGAAAGTATCACCGCCTCAGGAGTGTCGTCGATGATCACATCGATGCCGGTGGCCGCCTCGATGGCCCGGATATTGCGACCCTCCCGGCCAATGATCCGTCCCTTCATCTCATCGCCGGGCAACGGCACCACCGAAACGGTTCTTTCGGCGACATAATCGCTGGCATAACGGGAGATCGCCAGGGCCAGGATATTTTTGGCCTTGCGATCGGCCTTGAGCTTCATCTCGTTTTCAATCTTGACCACCGCCTTAGCCGCCTCCATCCGGGCCTCGCTTTCGATGGCCTCAACCAGCATCGCCTTGGCCTCGTCCCGGGAGATGCCAGCGATCTTCTCCAGCCGCCCCCGTTGCTCTTCAACCAGGGCGTCGATCTCGCGGTGGCGGGTCTTTAATTTCTCCTCCTGCCGGGCCAGGTTCTGCTCCTTCTTGATCAGCTCCATCTCCCGCTGATCCAGCAGGTCGATCTTGCGCTCCATCTGGTCCAGCTTCTGGCTCAGCCTTTTCTCCTCCTCGGCCACCTCCCGCTTACGGTCACGGATCTCCTTCTCCGCTTCCTGCTTGAACTGCAGGGCCTCGTCCCGGCTCTGGAGAGCGGCCTCCTTGCGAATCCGGTCAGCCTCGGCCAAGGCATTCTCCACCAGCTTCCGCCCTTGGGCCTCGGCATCCTTGCGACGTCCCTCGGCGATAAATCTGCGCAACATAAAACCCGCCGCCAGACCGGCCGCCAGGCCCAGCAGGCCCACCAAAATAATCAGCACAATATTTGACACGGACTCCCCCCTTGCAGATATAGGTTATGAACAGCACCGAAAGAGAGGAAAAGCAGGAAGAAAACGGGGAAGAGAGAGGGTGTTCGCGCAAGCCGACGCTCCCACCCGGGGTGGGAACGAGACAGAACTACCCAGATCGGGCGGACCGCACTGGTCATCGGTTTCAACAGCAGCCCGGCAATCAACCGTCAGCCGAAAAAACGGCGATTAAAACCAGAAATTTTTACGCTTCCGTCGACAACGGAATAGAGAACCCACCGCCAAAAGATCCTGATGTCTCGACCAATGCCGCTAAACCCGCAACCGGAACGGACAGCCCCCTCGGGAGTGGCCTGAGCGCTTGCCAAAAACCCTCAAATATCACCGGGCGCCACGCCCGCCGACTTTATGGCAGGGGACGCGACGCTTAACAAATACTGTTTCCTCTCTCGTACAGCACTATATATAAAAAACCCCGTCACCGGGGTTGCCACCCAGATAGCAGGAGCGCTCCGAAATCAGATAAAAGGGCGCCCCGAACCAAAAAATTCCCCCGCCTTTGCCGTGCCCGGACAGTGACATCGAACCTAACAGTGTTAGGTGGGCGATACCTGCGTTTCCATTTTAAGGAATTCGCCCGAAAACGAGTTCCTTGCAGAAAACAGCTAGCGGTCACCCTCAATGTCAATGTTGGCTCGAAATTTTTCTGCCCGACCACAAACAAGGCAGGGGAAACTGCTAAATCTCCTCTAGATCTCCTCGCGGGCGGCCTGCTCAACCCGCTCGCCCAGCCGACCCAGGTGCTGCTCGACCTGTTGCCGGTACTCTTTGAACTCACGTTTAAGGCGGACATACTGACCGGCCATGTTCAAACTGGTGAGAATGGCGGCCTTATTGGCCGGCAATCCTCGACTGTTGCCCCGGCTAACCTCCTCCAGGTGGGTCTTGACCAGCTGCAGAATCTCCTGCACATCCTCTTCAGGAGCATCGGTTAAGAGGGGGTACTCCTGGCCCAGAACTTCGAATTTAACCAGCCGTTCCAAACCCGTCTCCTTAACAAGGGTTACCAAAAACAGCGGCGCTTAGCAACAGGTTTTACGGTGGGCTAATCCTGCCCCGTTTCCCCGGTCACATCGGGTTGCGGAGAGGCGAAGTTGCGTTCCCATTTTTCAATGGTCTCAATCAGACCACCAACCCGGTGGCGAACCTGGTCCTTCTCCTCCCGCAGGCGGGCAAGCTCCTGCTTCAACTCACGGTTTTCCTCGCCAAGCAGCTGCAGCTGTTCACCAAGCTTTCTTTTTTCGCCGGCCACGGCATCCAGACTGCCCAGCAAATTATTGACTATCGCTTCCAGGCGATTAAGACTCTCCACATGATCCATGATCATAATCTCCAAAAAAAACAAAAACCAAGTTAGTTAGAAGATATTGTTCAGAATAAACATCAGCTGGCAATCTACCTTGAGCATCCATGGCGGTCAAGCCATTTTAAGCTCCCCTTCCCCCGACCGCCGGTCCGCCCCCACCCTGACTCCCCGCAGGTTACTAAACGAAGGTATTTCGGCTCCCGCTTCCAGGGTACAGTCGTGCAGTTTAACGAAGGAGTCGATCCGGCAGCCGGGGCCGATCCGGGTTTGACCGCTGATCTCAACCCCGGGGGAGATGACGGTATCCGGACCGATCTCCACTCCTTGGGCGATCAAGACGGTTTCCGGTTGCAGCAAGGTAACCCCGCTCTCCATCAACTGCCGATTCCGACGCTGTTGCAGCAGGGCGTGGGCTCGGGCCAGTTCCACCCGGGAGTTGACCCCCAGCATCTCATCGGCATCAGGACAGCACCAGTGCCGCACCGTGCGCCCGGCGGTCACCGCTATTTCAACAATATCGGTCAGATACATCTCGTTCTGGCGATTATTGCTGCCCACCTCTCTTAAGACCTGAAAAAGAAAATCGTTGGCCACGCAATAGACCCCGGCATTGACCTCGCCGATCTCTTTTTCCGCTTCGGAAGCATCCTTCTCTTCGACAATTCGCAACAGGCGGCCCTGGGGGTCACAAACCATCCGGCCATAGCCGAAGGGGTCGCGCGGCCGGGCGCTGAGAACGCTCAGGGTGGCGGCGCTGCGACCGTGGATCGCCAGCAGATTTTCCAAGGTTTGAGGGCGGATCAGGGGGGTATCGCCACAGAGGATCAGGGTGGTGCCCGGCCGGCCGGCCAGCAGGTCGGCGGCGGCCAGAACGGCGTGGGCGGTGCCGTTTTGCTCCTCCTGCACGGCGATTTCCACCTCCCTCGCCGCCAGAACCCGCTGGACTTCCCGGCGCTGATGGCCAACCACCACCACGGTTTCCGCCGGCCGCAGAGGGGTCACCGCGTCCAGCACATGATCGATCATCGGGGCGAAAAAGAGCTCGTGTAACACCTTGGCCCTGGTTGAACGCATCCGGGTACCCTTGCCCGCGGCCAGCACCAGGACATGAAGCGGTAAGTTTTCCATGCTCAGACAATTATCCTGCTATTTCCCGGCTTGAAAAAACCAGGCCCCTTATCGGGGAGATTGATCTGTTCCCTGCCCATCGGTCCCGCCCACTATATAGCCTGCGGGCCCCGGCGACAAGCGGCTAATAATCTGTGCCGCCCGCCGGCTCACATCTCTCCGCCCAGGAGCAGGTAACAAATAAAGTGAAAAGAGGAGAAAAGGGCAAAGAGCAGCAGCAGCGCAAGCGAGCTGACCAGGGCGCCCTGCCGCAGATCGGCCACCGGAGCCGCCAGGCCGGGGTAACCGCGAAAAAGTCCGGCCAGGGTCGCGACCAGGCCAAAGAAAACGGCGGTCAGAAGGGTTCCGTAAATGGCAAAACTGATATAGCCGTATTCGGGTTGCAGAATGCAGAAGGGACAATTGTGAAAAGGGATGGCGTAAATGTAGGATGAGATGGCCACCGTCACCGCCAGCAGCGCCCCGGTGGCGCACATCGCACCACTGAGTACCTCGGCAAAACTATCGGCAGCCATGACAAAGAGAACCAGGCCGGTGATCTGGATGGCCAGGGCGTAGGCAACCAGAGTGGACGAGAGCCAGATTTCACTCTCCAGATCAACTTGGAGGCCGTCATCACTGGCCGGATTCCAGTGGCGGATCACGCGCAGCGTACTACGGGCAGCCACCGCCAGCAGAAAAATCACCAGCAGGCCGCTAAGGCTCAGGGCCAGGCTCCAGCTGTTCAGCAGCATCGGACGCGCCCGTCGACCACCTCCACCACCCGGTCGATGGCCCTGTCTTCCGCCACCAGGGGATCATGGGAGGTAATGACAATGGTTTTTCCTTCAGCCTTCAATTCGGCCATAATGCCCATGAATTCGCGACTGAGCCTGGTATCGAGATGGGCGGTGGGCTCGTCGGCCAGAATAATCGGCTGATTATTGATCAAGGCCCGGGCAGCCGATGATGGCCAGCAGGGTGCTTTTCCCCGAACCGCTGGGGCCTTTGACAGGAATTTAACCGCAGCGGTCCATTCGTAACACGATAACAGCGCAAAATCAATATGTTATCCACCCAAAAAACGTAAGACCCCTCTATCCGCGCCATCACGGAGGCTTTTTCTTTTTGTTTTTACATAAATAATTCATTTTTTTCTTGACAGCGTGAGCCCCTACTTAATAAGCTGGGGCATGGCACACATCCACAAGAAAATGAAAAAAGGCAGACCCTACTACTACCTGCGGGAGACCGCCCGGGTGGACGGCAAACCCAAAGTGGTCAACCAGGTCTATCTTGGCAGCCCCGAGCGGTTGCTGGCGCTGGCCCAGGGTGTCGGTGGTCGGGAGGTCGAGCGCATCCAGGTCCAGGAGTTCGGCTCGCTGTGGCTGGCCGAGCTGCTGGATCGGGAGATCGATATCGCCGGGCTGGTCGATTCGGTGCTGTCACCGGCTCAACGGAAGGGGGCACCCTCGGTGGGGGACTATTTTTTCTACGCCATCGCCAACCGCATGGTGGCCCCCAGATCCAAACGGGCTCTAGGGGAGTGGTATCGCACCACCGCCATCCAGCAGATCCGACCGGTGGCCATCGAGGCCCTGAGCTCGCGGGCCTACTGGAAACAGTGGGAGAAGATGGACAGCGCCAAGCTGGCGGCGGTGGCCAATCTCTTTTTTCGCAAGCTGGCGGAGCTGGAACCCTCGTCGGCGGACGCGGTGATGTTCGACACCACCAACTACCACACCTTCATGGCCGGCAACACCGCCTCAGAACTGGCCCAGCGTGGTCGCAACAAGGGGGGGCGTAACTGGTTGCGGCAGGTCGGGGTGGCCCTGCTGGTGGCCCGAGACAACCGGCTGCCGCTGTTTTACCGGGAATACGAAGGCAACCGGCACGACTCCAAGGTTTTCCTCAAGCTGGCCGATGAGCTGTTTAAGGTCGCCGGCCGGGGCGGCCAAGGCACCATGACCATCGTCTTCGACAAAGGGATCAACGCCGAGGAGAATATCGCCGCCATCGACGCCCATGACCGGCTCCATTTCGTCACCAGTTACTCGCCCCACTACGCCGAAGAGCTGATCCATGTGGACCGCAAGCATTTCCAGGTGGTTGATACCGCCAAGAACCGGCAGCTCAAGGCCAAGGGCCGCGATGATGATCTGCTGCTGGCCTGGTCTGCCAGCCGGGAGCTGTGGGGCCGGGAGCGCCGCGTGGTGGTCACCTACAATCCCCGCACCGCCACCAGGCAGCGTTACGCCTTCGAGCAGAAGATGCTGCGCTTGGAGGAAGAGGTGCACTTGATGCGCCACAAGGTCAACAACCAGGTGGCTCAGTGGCGCAACCCCAATACGGTAAAAGAACGCTATCTCAACCTCTGCCGGGAGTTGCACCTGCCCGATGACCTTTACCAAGTGGAACTGTTTCGAGACGGCAAGCGCTTACGGATGAACTGCCGCAAGAATCACTACCGGATCGGCCGCCATATCGACTACTTCGGCAAAAACATCCTGGTCACCGATCACCCCGACTGGAGCACCGATGAGATCGTCCAGGCCGGGCTGGACCGCTACGTTGTGGAGCAAAGCTTCCGCCAGAGCAAGGATCACGAGATGGTGGCCATGCTGCCCCTGCGCCATATCGATTGCATCGGCAAGATCAGGTGCCATATCTTTACCTGCGTGGTGGCCCTGGCTTATCTGCGCCTGCTGGAGATCCGGCTGGCCAGAAACGGGCTCAAGATCTCCGCCGCCGAGGCCATGGAGAGCCTGCGCACCTTGCACTCCTGCCTGCTCTGGCCGGTCGGGGGACGGAAAGCTGAGCGCCGCCTGGAAGAACCCAACGAAAAACAGGCGGCAATTCTCAAGGCTTTGGGCTATAAAGTGGCGGGTGGGGTCTTACAGGCCGAACAGTGATATTTTTTTGAATATACGTTGTTTTGTCGCTAAGGTGTGAGCTGAATGGTTAA
>DSDS01000074.1 GCA_011048585.1 Desulfurivibrio alkaliphilus
AGCAGCACCGCATCTTCGGGCGATCAGCCAGGCTTACGTACACGGGGTACGCGGCGCTTGGCCGCTTGCCCGAACCTGCGGCACTGCTGAACGATTACAGCCCGTTAAATCGACAAGTTGTTGGCCATGGTGAACGGATACGTCCTGTTTGCCGGAGATCGCGAGGCAAGTCGCGAACGTGCCCGGGTTGGGCTGGCTTCTTTGGGCAATGTTAATGGAGTTTTTTTAAAGTTATGAATCATTTTCAGTATCGGGACAACGTGCTTTTTGCCGAGGAGGTGGCGGTGCCGGAGATCGCGGCCGCGGTGGGCACCCCCTTCTATCTTTACAGTGCCGCCACCTTGCGCCGCCATTTCTCCGCTTTTGACCAGGCCTTTGCCGGGATCGACCACCAGACCTGCTTCGCCGTCAAGTCCTGCTCTAATATCGCTATTTTGCGCCTTTTTGCCCGGCTGGGCGGCGGGGCGGACATCGTCTCCGGCGGCGAACTCTACCGGGCCCTTAAGGCCGGGATCGAGCCGGGCAAGATCGTTTATTCCGGCGTGGGCAAGACCGAGGCCGAGATCGATCAGGCCTTGACGGCGGGGATTTTGATGTTCAACCTGGAGTCGGGCCAGGAGTTGGCGGTGGTGCAGGAGCGGGCCGTCGCCCTGGGGAAAAAGGCCCGGATATCCTTTCGGGTCAACCCCGATGTCGATCCCCAAACCCATGCCTATATCTCCACCGGGCTGGCGAAAAACAAGTTCGGTATTCCTATTGCCGAGGCCCTGGCGGTTTACCGGCAGGCTCGGCAGCTGAGCCATGTGGAGATTGTCGGTGTCAGCTGCCATATCGGTTCGCAACTGACTCAGGTGTCGCCCTTTATCGACACCGTGGCCAAATTGAAAGATTTTCTGGCCCGGTTGGCGGCGGAGGGGATAGCGATTCGTTATCTCGATATCGGGGGAGGACTGGGGATCCGTTACGCCCAGGAAACCCCGCCGGAGCCCGCCGCCTATGGCGCCGCCATTCGTCAGGCCCTGGGGGAGCTGGCCTGCACCTTGATCCTGGAGCCGGGGCGGGTTATAGTGGGCAACGCTGGCATTCTGGTGACCAAAGTCCTCTTTACCAAGACCGGGCAGAAAAAATTCATCGTGGTTGACGCCGGGATGAACGACCTGGCCCGCCCCAGTCTCTATGACGCCCACCACGAAATTGTGCCGGTGGTGCGGAGTGAAGGTGCCTCGGAAGTGGCCGATCTGGTGGGCCCGATCTGTGAGACCGGTGACTTTCTGGCCCGGGGCCGGGAGCTGCCTGCCGCCGGCTCCGGTGATCTGTTGGCGGTGCTGAGCGCCGGCGCTTATGGTTTTACCATGTCCTCCAACTACAACTCCCGTCCCCGGGTGGCCGAAGTGCTGGTAAACGGGGAGCAGTTTCATCAGATCCGGCGTCGGGAAACCTACGAGGATCTGGTGCGGGGCGAAACCATTCCCCACTTTCTGGCTTGAGTTATGCGATTTCCCGTCAGTTTCACCAAGATGAGCGGCGCCGGTAACGATTTTATCCTGCTCGATCACCGCCGGCCCCTGTTTGCCGACACCGCTGCCGCCCAGCGCTTTGCCAAGGGGGTCTGTGAACGTAAATTTGCGGTGGGGGCCGACGGGCTGATCCTGATTGAGGGCTCGGATCGGGCCGATTTCCGCTGGCAATTTTTCAACGCCGACGGCTCCATCGCCGAGATGTGCGGCAACGGCGCCCGCTGCGCGGCCCGCTTCGCCCATGAGCGGGGGATCGCCCCGGCTCGGATGACCTTTCTCACCCTGGCGGGGATGATCGAGGCCGAGGTGGTCGGGACCTCGGTGCTGTTGACCATGACCCCGCCGCTGGATGGCCGGCTCAACCAGCGGTTGCCCGGCCCCGACGGCCGGGAGGTGACCGTTCACTCCCTTAATACCGGGGTGCCCCACGCGGTGATTTTTTCCGAGGAGCTCGAGCGGGTGCCGGTGAGGGAGTGGGGGTGCCACTTCCGCTTTCACCCCCACTTCGCCCCCGCCGGGACCAACGTCAATTTTGTCGCGCGGGGGGAAAACAACCTGCTCAGGGTAAGAACTTACGAGCGGGGAGTGGAGGATGAAACCCTGGCCTGCGGTACCGGCGCGGTGGCTTCGGCCCTGGTGGCCGCCCGTTTGGGTCTGGTTGCCTCTCCCACCCGGATCATCACTTCGGGGCGGGAGGAGCTGGTGATCCACTACCGTTTGGCGGGTGAGGAGTTCAGCCAGGTTCGCCTGGAGGGACCGGCGGATTTTATCTATGAGGGGTCCCTGCACCAGGAGGCCTTGCGCCGGGCCTGAGCCTGGCTGGATTACAGTTAAAAGCAACGAGATCACTAAAAATATGAGGAGGAGAGTATGAGCAGTAAATTTCGCGGCGCCTTTGTGGCGATCGTCACCCCGTTCAACCCCGACGGCACCCTTGACGAGCAGGGTCTGACCGAGTTGATTGAGTTTCAGGTGCAGAACGGCACCCACGGCATCGTGCCTTGCGGCACCACCGGCGAAGCCGCCACCATGAGCCACGAGGAGCATCATCGGGTGGTGGAACTGACGGTCAAGGCGGTGGCCGGCCGGGTGCCGGTGCTAGCCGGCACCGGTTCCAACAGCACCAGTGAGTCGATCGAACTGACCCGCCATGCCAAGAGCGCCGGGGCCGATGGGGCGCTTCTGATCACGCCTTACTACAACAAGCCCTCCCAGGAGGGACTGTATCAGCATTTCAAGGCGGTGGCCGAGGCGGTTGATATTCCGATTATTCTCTACAACGTGCCCAGCCGGACCGCGATCAACATGCTGCCGGAAACGGTGGCCCGTTGTGCCGCGATCAAAAATATCGTCGGCATCAAGGAGGCCACCGGCAGCCTGCAGCAGGTCAGCGAGGTGATCCGCCAGTGTCCCGCCGATTTCGCGGTGATGAGCGGAGATGATTTCACCTCCATGGCCACCGTGCTGGTGGGCGGCAGCGGGGTGATCTCGGTCACCTCCAACGTGGCCCCCAAGGAGATGGCCGGGATGATCGCCGCCGCCCTGGATGGTGACCTGGCCACGGCCAACAAGCTGCACTATCAGCTCCTGCCCCTGATGCAGGCCATGTTTTTCGACACCAATCCGGTGCCCGCCAAGACCGCCCTGGCCCAAATGGGCAAGATCGGGACCGCCGCCGTCCGGCTGCCGCTCTGGACCATGAACAGTGGAGCCCAGGCGCGGATGGAGCAGGTGATGAAGGAGTGCGGACTTTTATAACTTAGGGTGGGCAACCCCAAAGCCGGGAGTGTAATATGATCAAGGTAATAATTGCCGGAGCCGCCGGTCGCATGGGCCGCCGAATTTGCGCCATGGTGGATCAGCATCCTGAACTGGAACTGGTGGCCGGTTTTGAGCGGCCCGATAGCCCCGAAGTGGGCCGGGATCTGGGAGAAACCGCCGGTCTGGGCGCCAACGGCATTAAAATCGCCGGCGGAGCCGAGGCGGTGCTGGAGCAAGGTGATGTGATCATCGACTTCACCTTCCACGAAGCCACCATGAAGTTGGCCCGGATCGCCGCCCGCCATAACAGGGCGATGGTGATCGGCACCACCGGCCTGAGCCATGACAATCTGACCGAGCTGGGGCAGTTGGCCGCCGGGGCGTTCCCCTGCGTGCAGGCCCCCAACATGGCGGTGGGGGTCAACGTCCTCTTCAAAGTGGCTCGCAAGATGGCCGCCGTGTTGGGGGATGCTTACGATATCGAGATTGTCGAGGCCCATCACCGGATGAAGAAGGACGCCCCCAGCGGGACCGCCCTTAAGCTGGGGGAGATGGTGGCCGAGGGGGTCAACCGCAACCTGGATGAGGTCGGGGTCTACGCCCGCCACGGGATTATCGGCGAGCGGGGTGAAAAGGAGATCGGCATTCAGACCATCCGGGCCGGGGATATCGTCGGGGAACACACCGTCTATTTCGCCGGGGCCGGTGAACGGCTGGAGCTGACCCACCGGGCCCACAACCGGGACAATTTTGCCCGGGGGGCGGCCCTGGCCGCCGCCTGGGTGGCGGGCAAGCAGAACGGCCTCTACACCATGTTCGACGTCTTGGGGCTGGAAGATTTCTAGGGTTCGGGCGTTCATCGGCCTGGGAGCCAATCTGGGGGCGGGGCGGGCCAATTTGCTGGCCGCCTGGCAGCGACTGGGGGCCACTCCGGGGGTGACCCCCGGCCGCCTTTCCCGGCCCTGGCGCAGTGAACCGGTGGGGGTCGCCAGCGCGGCCTGGTTTACCAACGCGGTGGGGGAACTGCTGGTGGAACTGGCCCCGGAGGAGTTACTGGCGGTTCTGCTCCGGATCGAGGCCGAACTGGGGCGTGACCGGGCCAGCCAGGGCGAGAATCGGCCCATCGATCTCGACCTGCTGCTTCATGGCGAGGTGGTTCTCGATCTGCCCCACTGCCGGGTGCCCCACCCGGCCCTGGCCCGGCGGCGCTTCGTGCTGGAGCCGCTCAGGGAATTGGCCCCGGACCTGGTTGAGCCCCGCTCGGGCCGGACCATCGCGAGCCTGGCGGAGCTGGCCGCCGCCAGCGGCCAAAAATTGGACCCGCTAAGCTGGTAACAAGAGGACATTTTATGCATCCCCTGAAAATTGTTGTACTGCTGGTCCTCTTTTATCTGTTATATCGACTCTATGTCTCCGGCCGGAAAAAACGGCTGGAGGATAAGAAGTCGGGCCGGGATGCGGCCGCCATCAGCGATGTGCTGGTTCAGGACCCGGTCTGCGGAGCCTACGTGGCCAAGGGCCAGGCCCTAGTCCTGCGCGACCAGGACGGCAGCGAACGCCATTTTTGCAGTGACAAGTGTCGGCGGACATTCATTGAACAAAAACAAAATAGTTCCGGAGGAACAGCATGAAATTTTTTATCGATACCGCCAATTTGGAAGAGATCGCCCAGGCCGTGGATATGGGTATGGTGGATGGAGTTACCACCAACCCCTCCCTGGTTGCCCGTGAAAACAAGCCCTTTGAGGCCCTGCTCAAGGATATCGCCGCCCTGGTCGATGGCCCGATCAGTGCCGAAGTGATCAGCTCCGATAGCGGTGGCATGGTTGAAGAGGGGCGTAAATTGGCGGCCCTGCACCCCAATATCGTGGTCAAGATCCCCATGACCACCGCCGGCCTCAAGGCGGTTAAGCAGTTGCACGGCCATGGGATCAAAACCAACGTTACCCTGATCTTTTCCGCCAGTCAGGCCCTGATGGCCGCCAAGGCCGGGGCTGATTACGTCTCCCCCTTTGTCGGTCGGCTGGACGATATCTCGGAAAACGGGATGAATCTGGTGCAGGATGTCCTGGAGATCTTCGATAACTACGCCTACAGCACCGAGGTGATCGTGGCCAGTGTCCGCCATCCCATGCATGTAGTGGAGTCGGCCCTGATGGGAGCCCACATCGCCACCATCCCCTTTAAGGTGATCGCCCAGTTGGCCAGCCATCCCCTCACCGATATCGGGATGGAAAAATTTCTCTCCGATTGGGCAAAACGGCCCCGTAAGTAAAGAGCGAAGATGCCCCAGCGCAAGATTGTCAACCTGCCCAACCTGCTCACCGCCTACCGCTTCGTGGTGGTGCCTTTTATCATGCTCTGTCTCTGGCCGGGGGCCGGGGCGGTGGCGGGGCTGGTTGCCTTCGCGCTTTTTCTCACCGGGGCCCTCACCGACCTGGCCGACGGCTATCTGGCCCGTCGGCTGCAAAGCGAAACGGTGTTCGGCAAGTTGATGGACCCCCTGGCCGACAAGGTCCTGGTCACGGCGGCCCTGATCATGTTGATTCCCTTGGAGCGGGTGGACGCCTGGGTGGCCTTCCTGATCATCGCCCGGGAGCTGGTGATCACCGGCTTCCGGGGGGTGGCGGCGGACGCGGGGATTGTGATCGCCGCCGGTCGGTTGGGCAAGATCAAGAGCGTCTTTCAATATATCGCTCTCTGTGTCCTGATCTTCCCTCCCGCCCTGCTGCCCCTGCCTTATCTGCATAAATTGGGGAGCCTGATCCTGCTGATTGCCATGGTCCTCACGGTCTGGTCCGGGGTGGAGTATTTCGTCCGTTTCAAAAGGCTCTATCTGGCTGGTTCCTCCGCCCGCTGACCCAGGCCGAGTCGCAAGGATGCCCAGCGCCAGTCGGCAAATACTCACCGATGGAGCCCACCGGCTGGGCCTGGTCCTGGAGCGGACCGCCTTGGAGCGTCTGCTGGCCTATCATGCCGAACTTCGCAAGTGGAATCGCAAGATCAACCTGGTGGCCCAGGCTCCCGAGCTTGAGCTGCTGGAAACCCACTTCCTCGACTCCCTGACCCTGTTGCCCCTGCTCTCCCCGGCTCCCACCCTCGAGCCCCTTGACTTGCTGGATATCGGTAGCGGGGCCGGTTTTCCCGGCCTGGTTCTCAAGTGCTGCCTGCCCGACCGGCTGGCGGTGACCCTGGCGGAACCCCGGCAGAAACGGGTGGCTTTCCTGCGCCAGGTGGTGCGCACGGTGGGACTTGGCTCGGGGATCGAAGTGCTGGCCCGGCGGCTGGAGCCGGGGGAGAGCGGCTCCTGGCCCCTGATCACCAGTCGGGCCTTTGCCTCCATCACCGATTTCCTGAACCTCTGCGGTGGTTTGTCCCCTCCCGGCGGTCGGGTGATCTGCATGAAGGGACCCCGGGCCGAGGAGGAGCTGGCCCTGTGGCAACGACAGGGCCAGGCGGAGTTCTTTCGGCTGGAGGAGGTCCGCTCCCTCTCCCTGCCTTTTTCCGGAGCGGCCCGCCATCTCCTGGTTTTTCAGCGTCATTAATTGTTTGGGCTGGGGTTTGGGCGCCTTTTTTTGGTCTGCCAACAAAACAAAGGGAGGCAGAGATAATATTAGGCAAGACTAAAGAATAATGCTAAAAAGGCACTCGCTAAGGTAAGGTGGTTGACCGCCGAGGTGCTGCGCCGCGATTTCCGGGGGGCCAACATCCTCTACACCCTGCGGCTGGACAGCGGCCATCCCGTCCAAGCCCTGGCGCCCAGCCACTGCTCCCATGCCGGTGGCGAACGGATCGGAATCCGCGCCGATGTTCGCCATCTGGTGATTTTTGCCGATTGAAAGCCCTGCAACGGAAAGCCATGCCCCTCTCCATGCTTGAGATACCCGGTCCCCCGGAGAAATTGCCCCGGATCTTTTTGCCCGGCTGGGGGTTTGACGGGCGGGTGCTGGCCTTGAGCCCCGATCCGGCGCCCTGGGTGGCTCCGGCCGGCCTTTACGACCCCTTCACCCTGGCGGAGGAGTTGGCGCTTTGGCTGGAGCAGAGAGGGATTGGGCAATGTGAGCTGTGGGGCTGGTCCCTGGGCGGCCTTTGTGCCCTGGATTTCGCCCGCCGTTTCCCGGAACGGGTGACCTCCCTGCGGCTGCTGGGGGTGCGGGCCGCCTGGCCGGCGGCGGAACTGACCGCTATTCGCCGGGAACTCCGGGAACAGGCGGAGGATTTTCTCCGGATTTTCTACCGCAAATGCTTTCTGGGTTACCGGGCCGAGTACCTCGCCTTCCAGCGCCGGCTGGAGACGGCATATCTGGCCCAGGCCCAGGCTGCCCCGGAGTTGTTGCGGCGCGGTCTTGACTTTCTGGCCCTTACCCCGGCCCCGGTGGCTCCGGCCGTGGAAGTCCAGTGCTTCCACGGTCGCCGGGATCTGATCGCTCCCGTGGCCCAGCGGTTGCGGCTGCCGGGGGTTGCCGGGAGAGTGTTGGAACAGGGCGGCCACGCCCTCTTTCTGGAAGGGTCGCTCCATGAGGCGGATGAGGCCATCCCGGCCCTCCCCGGCAAGGACTTGATTCGGCAACGTTTCAATCGGGCCGCCGCCACTTACGACGATCATGCCGATATCCAGCGCCAGGCCTTGGAACTGCTGGTCCCCGAACTGCCCCGCTCTCTTCCGTCCGGGCCGATCCTGGAACTGGGTTGCGGGACCGGCAACTATACCCGCCTGCTGCGGCAGCGTTTTCCCGCGGCCAGGCTGGTGAGCCTGGATTTTTCCCCGGCGATGCTGCAGGAGGCCAGGCGCAAGATTGCCGCCCTCGCCCCCCCTGGGGCAAAGGCCGTGGCCCCGGTCGAGTTTCTCTGTCAGGATGCCGAATCCTTTTTGGCCGCCAACCAAACCCGGTTTGCCTGCATCACCGCCAATGCCACCATCCAGTGGTTTACCGATCCGGCCGGAGCCTTTGCCCGGATCAGCGCGAGCCTGCTCCCCGGCGGGCTGCTGTTGGCCACCATCTTCGGCCCGGATAGTCTGGCCGAGCTGGATCAGGGGTTGGCCCGGGTCAGCCAGGGCCGCCTGCGGGTGGCGGCCCGTTCGTTTCCCGGCCGGGAGGAGTTGCGGCGGCTGCTGCCGGGGCGATTTGGCGAGGTGGAACTGCGGGAGCACCGGTTGACTCGCCGCTTCTCCTCCCTGCCGGAGCTGCTGCGCCATTTTCGCCATACCGGTACCGGCGGGGCCGGGCTTGCCGCCGCGGGACCGGTTAGGCTCAGCCCGGGCCGCTACCGGGAACTGGCTGCCTGGTTTGCCGACCGGCCCCAGGGTTGCGAGGTCGGCTTTCAGGTGTTGTTGGTCAAGGGGAGAGGCAAGGGAGGGTCGGATGAAGCAGGTTGAGCAGGGGCAGACCGGAGGGGCGATCTTTGTGGCGGCCACCGACACCGGGGTGGGCAAAACCATGATCAGCGCCTTGGTGGTCGATTTTCTCCGGCGGCGGGGGGTGGCGGCCGCTTATCAGAAATGGGTGGCCACCGGTTGCAGCGGTCCGGTGCCGGCGGACCTGGCGGCGGTGGCGGCCTGTTCCGGTCAGCCGCCGGCCCTGGCCGGTGCCGGCGGATCGGTGGCGGATGGCCCCTTTGCCGCCAGGGCGTTGCAGTTGGCGGTACCCTATCGTTTCCGGTTGCCGGCTTCACCCCATTTGGCGGCGGAACAGGAGGGGGGGCGGGTGGAACCGGAGCGGTTGCGGACCCTCTTCCGCCAGGCCCGGGCCGGCTGCGAGCTGTTGGTGGTGGAAGGGGTGGGGGGGCTGCTGGTGCCCCTGAATCGGCAAAAGCTGCTGGTGGATCTGGTGGCGGAACTGGCCCTGCCGGTGCTGCTGGTGGCCCGCAGTGGCCTGGGGACCATCAACCATACCCTCCTTAGCCTGGAGGCCCTGCGTTCTCGTAAGCTGCCGCTGGTCGGGGTGGTTTTCAGCGACGAAGCCGAAGAGCTGCCGGCGGTGATTGTTGAGGATAACCTGCGCACCATCGCCGAGCTGGGCTGGGTGCCGGTGCTGGGCCGGCTGCCCCGCTGCCGGGGTCTGGCGGCGGCCCGGCGGGCCTTTATCCCCATCGGTGAAAAACTGCTGCCGGCGGTGGCGGCTCAGTAGTAGTACCAGATCGATTCGTAGTCCGAGCTGGATTCCCCGATCCGGCGCAGCCGTTCCAGGTAGTCGAGAATGGGGATATCCTCGGTGAGGTAGGTGATGGTATGCTGGGAGACTTTTTTCTCCCAGGAGAGAAATTCATAAACCCGGGCCCCGTTGGGGAGGATGGCCAGCAGATTGCGATACTCTCGGGCCCGGAGGTAGCACTTGCCTTGGCGGGGCACGTTGAAGACCGCCTCGTCGGTGCGACTGAGCCCCGGCAGCAGCCGGGCCTCCTCCTGCTGTTCCTGGATCAGCCGGGCGATGGGCACCCGGTAGCCAATGGTCTCATCCTTGCCCTTGGTGTTGAAGGTGTAGTAGGGGTCGATGCCGATCAGCCGCAGGTGGCGGCGCAGGGCGGCGGCCTCGAAACGGCGGGAGACATAGAAGGTGTAAACCAACTGGTTATAGACCGGGATCCCCCGCAGCCGCAGGCGGTTGACCGCCTCCACCATCTCCGGGGTGATCTCATAGGGGTGCTGGACGTGGGTCATCACCGCGATCTCCCGGTGGCCGGGTTTGCGGTGGCGGGCGATCAGGGAGATCAAGCCTTCGGTAAAACGCATCGGCATGGTGACCAGGGTGCGGGTGCCGAGCCGAATCCGCTCCACGGTGGGAATCGCCGCCACCTTATCGAGGATAACGGCCAGGGCCTCATTGCCCATGGCCAAAGGATCGCCGCCGGTGATTAAAACCTCGTGGATTGAAGGGTGATCGTGAATCCAGCGGATCGCCGCCTCCACTCGATCCATGCCGGCAAAGGCCCCCTTGGCCATGGCCTCGTCGATCTCCCAGTTGCGCTGGCAGTAAACGCAGATCTGGGGGCAGGTGTTGTAGGGCTTAAGGATGCAGATTGCCGGATAACGCCGAGTGATCAGGTCGGTGGGGGAGGTATCCTCCTCGCCCATAAAATCCAGGCAGGAGGGGTCCTCGATGTTGATCACCCCCTTGACGTAGCTCAACGGGGGCAGCACCTGGGCCCGGATGGCGGCATCTCGCCCCCCGCCCTGGCTGGCGCCCTCATCGTCCATCAGGCTCAGGTAGTAGGGGGTGATTCCGAAGGGCAGCTTATGCTCGCGGGCGATTTTGAGCGCCTTTTTCTGGGGAGCGGAAAGCTTGGCCAGCTTCTCCAGGGGCTCCAGCTCCTTGACGATATTCTTGATCTGCCAGCGCCAGTCGTACCACTGATCGAGATCGGCGCCCAGGGTTTTGAGAATATGGTCCCGGCGCCGCTTGCGGCGAGCGATGGCCGTGTCGTGGAGGCCGCTGGGGTAGGACTCCATGTAGCGGTCCACCTCGCTCCAAAGATCGTCAAGCTGACGGCTGCGCTCCCGGGCCGCCGCCCGGCCGCTCTCCTCGATGGGCGCCAGGTGGATCGAATCCAGGGCCCGGCGGGGGCCCTGGCCCTGCAGGCCTTTGAACAGGTAGAATATCTCCGCGTAAAATCCGGGGGTAAGCTCTGGACGGGGTTGCTGGCGGGCAATCTCCCACAGCGCCTCGGTGACACTGAAGCCGGCGGCGGTTTCCGAACTTTTTTTGATCAGCGAGCGCAGCACCGCCGCGCAATCGCGAATCCGGGTCAGCACCCCCGCGTCCCGATCGCCGCCGGCGCTCCCGGCCCCCAGCTCCATCTGGTCGGCCAGCTGCAGCAGGCGGCCGCGGGCCTCCTCCACATCCTGGGCTTCGCGGATCACCGCGAAGAAATAGGGGTTGGTCTTGCGCAGGTATTGGGGGGTAAATATCGCAGAATCCATCTCCGGAAAATACTCGGTAACCCCGGATCAGTCAAGGGAGGCCTCGGCCGGGGGATCTAACGCTGCTCCGGAACCCCAAGCTTCTTGAGGATAATCCCCAGGGGGCAGAACTTGCTGAAGCCGAACTGGAAGAGGTTGGCCCCGATAAAGGCGGTGAAGAGGTACCAGTAGGGGTGGACCCAGGTGCCCAGGGCCAGGCTGGCCAGAATGAAGAAACCGGCGATTACGTGAATCCAGTCGGTGACGGTCATGGCAAATACTCCTTGTTCGTTAATTTAGAAACTCTGGCGCAGACCCAGAAAGATATTGCTGTTATCCTCGAACTGGCCCCAGAAGGTGTGGTCGTGGCGACCGGTGAAGATGTTGGCGCCGCCCTCCACCGCCAGGCGATCGTTGATCTTGTAGTGGGCTTTGGGGCGCAGGTGGGCGTCCTGGTCCGAGGGCGACCAGTAGATAAAGAGCGAAAGTTGCAGGTTCTGCTGAAGCAGCAGTTTGGTGAGCCGCAGAGTCAGCAGGTGGCGGTTTTCATCGGCCAGGGGAGCGCCGGCCGGTTGACTGGCTCGGTAGTTGTCGTAATCCAGCTTGCGTTCCAGGTAATACTGGAGGCCGCCGGTGAAGTCGCGGGCCAGCTCCCGTTCGTGGCCGATCAGCAGGCGCAGCTCGCTGTTGCGGACCATGGGGTTGTCGCCGTTGCGATCATCGCGGGAGTCGTAGTACCCCACCTCCAGATTGCTGATCCCTCCCCCCAAGGCCCGGCGCAGGCTGGCGCCGTAAACCGCCAGCCGGGGGTAGAAGAGCTTCATGGTGGCCGGATCGAGCCCCTCGGGGGTACTCCAGAAGCCGTAATAGCCGTAGAGGGCGTATTCGGTGCCGTCGAGGTTGCGGCTTAAGCGCAGGGCGTATTCGCTGTCCCGGAACATCCGGTTGCGCTCATGGTCGGCCATGACCAGATCGCGACCGGCGATCCGCCCCTCGGGCCCGTGCCAGTAAGAGAGGCGGGAGCCGTCGATATAGCGGGAGTGGGTGACCAGGGGCACGTAGATCAGGTCGATATCCACCGGTCCGCTGAAGATCCCGGCCCGGATGGCGTCGGAGGCCAGTTTGAGATATTCGTCGTCGCGGCCGATGAAAAAGGACTCCCAATCCTTGGCGAAGGTGTCGTTGATAAAGAGCAAATCGCCGGTGCCCCAGGTCAGAACCTGGCGGCCCAGGCGGAGATCCACCGACTGGTAGGGAGAAAAACTGTAGTTGAACTCCCGCAGCTCGGCGTCGAGCTTCTCCTCCACTCCGTCGGCCAACAGGTCGCCCTTGAGCCGCAACTCACCATCGCCCAGCCAGCGGGAGAGGTCGAGCTGCAGGCGGGCTTCGCCGATGGAGATATCCTTCTGATCCTCCTTGCGGTTGACGCGGACTCCCCCTCGCCCCTCGATGAAGCCGTGCAACTCCGTGTCGTGGCGGTTATACAGGTAATCCTGCACCTGCTCCAGCGCCGCCGCCGGCAGCGGGGTCAGCAGCAGCAACAGGGAGAGCAGGGTGGCGGGGCGGATAACTGACTGGTTCATAAGCTGCAACCTCCTGCTAGCGGCGAATTTCCCGGGGGGGACGGCGGAGGAAACGTTCCGTGAACAGGGATTCATCCAGACCGATATTGTAGCTGATATTGCTGAACTCCATCAGGGTTTCCCCCCCTCCGGCCAGGTCCCGGACCCGGGACTTGATCACGGTGGGAAAACCCTGGATCTCCTCCACCGCCAGGGCTTCCACCGTCCGGTATTTTTGCCCCTGGCGATCAAAATATTCCATGTAAACCGGCAGGAAGCTGCTTTTGTCGATGCGGGCCGTGTAGCGGGAAAACTCCACCGACCCCGGATCGTTGGGGGTGATATCCAGCAGGTAGTAGTCGGCGCTCTCCTCGATCAGCTGGTGGCTGTCCTCCACCGGCGCCCGGCCGGAGACATCTTCGTAGAGGAAATGGGAGCCGGCGAAACTGCTCCGCTTGTCGGAGGCGGCGATCCGCCGGACCAGATCAAGGTCGGGCAAAAAGAGCCAGCGATCATCATCGCGGTCCAGATATTTGTGAACCATGAAGACCATGCGCCGGACATCCAGCGGCCGTTCAAAATAGACGTAGAAGAGCTGCCGGCCGCCGACTTCGATATTCTTGCGCAGGATCACAAACTGGCGTTCCCGCTCCCGTCCCTGGGCGTCGGTGATCAGCATCCGTACCTCGGTGCGCCCGTCATCCCCGGCGTAGTAGGAGGCCTTGTTGGCCCGCTCCACGATCTCCGCCACCTCCATGGCCGTCGCCGAGGTCGCCGGCCAGAAGAGGAGCAGGGCCGCGATTACCGCTGTTGGCATAATATTCATGGGTCACCTCCAGATCAGATTAAGTTCAGTTATTTCTATGACTCCTGTCCCCTAACGCGAACGGGTTTGAACAGCCGTCGCTCCAGCAGGCGCAGGGTCGCCGGCAGCATAAACATTGTGGCCAGGCCGGAGACCGCCAGGATGGCGGCGATGAAGAAGCCCACCGTCTTGTAGGGCACCAGGGGCGCGGCCAGCAGCGGCACAAAACCCACCGACACCACGATTACATTACGAGTGATGGCCCGGGATGGTTCGGCGAAAATCTCCTCCTTGGCCAGCAGCCAGGAGCCAAGGCGGTCATAGGCCATCCGCGAACGCTGGAGAAAATGGATGGCGAAGTCCACCGCCAGCCCCAGGGTCAGGGAGGAGAGAACCGCCACCGGCATGTCGTAGTCCTTGCCGACAAAGCCGATCAGGCCGTAGATGAAGGCGATGGTCACCGTCATGGGAATCATCGCCAGCAGCCCCCAGAGGGGGGAGCGGAAAAGCAGAGTCATCAGCAGGTAAACCACCACGAAGCTGCCCAGAAAGGCCCAGAGCATTCCGTAAACCATCTTCTGCTGCCAGACCACATTGATGTAGGTCTGCCCCGCCCAGTGATGTTCCAGCGCGGTGGGCGGCGGATTGACGGCCAGAAACCGCTCTAGGTCGGCCAGGGTCTGCTCCATCACCTGGTTGTCACCCTCCCGCAACTGGAGCCAGAGATTGGCCTTGCGAAAATCGGGCGTGACCAGGTGCCAGAGGTCATCGGGCTTGTGGCTGTTTTGAAAGGCCATCATGGTTTGGGCCACCCCGGCGGCGCTCTCCGGCAGTCGGTAGTCCCCGGGGGCTCCCCCCAGCAGCTCCTGATAGACCTTGCGTACCAGGGAGGTTACCGAATTGCTTTTGCCCACGGTGCCGCCCCGAATCAGATGTTCCTCCAGTTCGATCAGCCACTGCAGCATCTCCGGTTGCTTGAAAACCTCCCCCCGACCCTGCAGGGCCACCAGGTGGTTCATGGCGGTGGCCCAGAAGTCATAGGCGACATCGTCGGCGGCGGCAAAGAGTTGATCCTCCCAGCGCGTTTCCAGCTCCTGGAAAAAGCCCTCAAGGTCGTCGCCGGCGGCGGCCACCGCCACCGCTTCCGCCGCGGCCTGCTCGGCCCACACCTTTTCCTCGGGGCCGATACCGGCCTCCCGCAGGGTCTGGCCGAGCAGTTGGGCGGCGGCGGCGGGCGAGAGCTGCTGGTCGGTGCTTTCCAGGACCAGGAAGGCTTCGTAGGTTCCGGCAAAATGGTGGTTGAGAACCCGGTCGGCCTCCCGGATCGGGTGTTTCTCGGTGAACCACTTCACCGGATTGTCATTGACCGTAATCCGGCTGATCCCCAAAGCCGCCACCCCCAGGGTGACCACGGTCAGAATCAGGATCAGGCGGAAATATTTGAAGGTAAAACCCCCCAGCCAGTTGAGGTGCCGGTCCAAGGCCGACACTTTCTCCTGCCGTTGCCGATCCGGACCTTTGACCCCGAAATCGGCCAGGGTACTCTCCTTGAGCAGCATGATGTAGGCGGGGATGAAGAGGACGGTCAACACCCAGGCCAGCATGATGCCGAAGGCCACGAACAGGCCGAAGATCCGGACCGGAGGGATGGGGGTCAGGGCCAGGGAGGCGAAGCCGGCCGCCGAGGTGATCGAGGTGTAAAGGATGGGGGTGAAGAGATTGTCCATCACCTCCTTCAAGGTTCGGACCCGATCCCGGCTCTCCTGGTATTTGTCAAAAAAGGCCGACAGGATGTGGATGCTGGCCACCACCGTGATCGGCATCAGGAAGATGGGGATCATCGAACTCATGATATGGACGGTATAGCCGGTGCCGATCAGCATGCCCATGGTGGCGATAACGGTGAGCAGTGCCACGATCATTGGGGCGATGATCATCTTGACCTTGCGAAAAAAATAGAGCATCAACAGAAAGATGGCCACCATGGCCAGGGGGGCGGAGACCGCCATTTGGGTGAACATCTCCACCCCGAAGGTGTCTTCGGCCACCGGCAGCCCGGTGATATGGTACTGGTCATCCACCGGCCCGAATTCGGCGATCTTGTCCAGCAGGGCTCGGCGGACCTGATAGGCGTACTCCTTGCTGCTGATCGGCAGATAGATGGCCAAGGCCTGGCCATCCTCGGAAACCATGGTCCCGCGGAGGAGGGGATTGCCCAGGGCCCGGTCGCGGACCGCCAGGGCCTCTTCCCGGCTGGTGGGGGCGGTGGGCATCAGCCATTCGAAACGGATCTGGCCGGGGCCATCCTGTTCGATGGAGTCCACGGTGTCCGGGGCGATCACATAGCGGCGCACCACCCGGCGTTCGGGGTTGTCCGGATCGCTGAGTTCCTGGGCAAACCGGGAAAGGGCCAGGATCCTGGTCAAAGATTCCGGGTTGAACACCCCGTCGGGATGACGCTCGTTGACCACCCCCAGTACCACCACGTCATGGAGCGAGAACTCCCGCTTGACCTCATTGTGGAAGAGCCGGACCGGCTCGTCGGCGGCCAGCATGTTCTCCGGGTTGGTGTCCACCGTGATCCGGGGAATCATCAGGCCCAGAGCCAGAGTAAGGGTGGTCATCACCGCGATGATCAGGCGGGGATACTTGAGGGCGGGTAGCGTCCACTTATGTCCGATCATGGTCAAACTCCTGTGGGGGCCTGGACTGGCTGGGTGGTTAATCGGCGGCGGTGCAGAAAAGCTCGCGCAGGGTTTTCATCAGTTCGACAATCCGGCCTTCGCTGATCCGATTGTGAATGAAGTTGGCATCCTTGCGGTAGGCGATGATCCCCTGATTACGGAGGATGTTGAGGTGCTGGGAGACGTTGGCGTTGGTGGTGAGCACCTGCTCATGCAGCTCGCCCACCGTCATCTCCCTCTCCTGGAGCAGGCAGAGGATCTTCAGCCGAATGGGATGGGCCATGGTTTTAAGCAATTTGGCCATCTCTTCAATATGTTGATCGGTCATCGCGATGTTTTTCAGCCTGGAGCGGAGTCAAAGGGGAATAAAGTTAAGCCGCTAGTTTAATAGCTGGGGCCCGGCAAAAAGTAAAGGGGAAAGTGGTTGGGGTATATGGTTATTGCAGCTGGTAGAGTCGGCTCAGGCCCACCGGCTGGGCCCGCCGTTCCAGTTCCGGCCGGAAGCTTTGCAGGGCCTGCAGGGTTTCGGGATAGGAGTGGCCGATGCCGATGGCATAGCCTCGTTTTTCCGCTATTTTTAGCAGTGACTCCAGTTGGGCGCTAATCTTTTGTTCATCTTGATCATTGTCCAGAAAAACGTCCCGGCGGAGATAGGGGACCTGGTGACGGGCGGCGGCGGCCGCGGCCACACTGTCGGGAGTGGTCAGGCTGTCGAGGAAAAAGAGATCGTAGCGGGCGGTCTGGGCCAACAGCCGGTCCATGGCAACGGGGTCGGCGGTGAAGCGGGAGCCCATGTGGTTATTCAGGCCGATGGCCATGGGCACCCGGGCCAGGGCGGCGGCAAAGCCGTCGGCGATATCCTCGCTTCCCATGGTGGTCAGGAGCATGCCCGGGGTGCTGCTCCATTTGCCGTCAAGCGCCTCCAGGGGCAAATGCAGGAGGATGTCGCGATTCTGCTGGCGGGCGGTGATCAGGCTCTGGTTGAGGTGGGGGGAAAAGGGCAGGAAGGAGAAGGTCAACTCCAGATCCAGGGCCAGCATCAACCGTTCAGTCTCCGGCCGATAGCCCATGTCGTCGATAATGATCGCCACCAGGGGGCGCTGATCGCTACCCGTCCCGGCGCCGCCGAATCGGGGCAAGTCCGGCGGCGGCGCCGGGACGGATGGAGAGGCCGCCTTCCGGGGCATGGCAGGAGCGGGAGGCT
>DSDS01000057.1 GCA_011048585.1 Desulfurivibrio alkaliphilus
GGTAATCGTTCAGCAGCACCGCATCTTCGGGCGATCAGCCATGCTTACGTACACGGGGTACGCGGCGCTTGGCCGCTTGCCCGAACCTGCGGCACTGCTGAACGATTACAGCCCGTTAAATCGACAAGTTGTTGACCATGGTGAACGGATACAAATAATGAAATGGGGGGCTGGCCGGCATGATAACTTTAGGTATCGAGCGCTTGCTGGAAAATCCTCCGGCGACCTTGCGGGGTAAACGCCTGGGCCTCCTCTGTAACCAGGCCTCCACCGACCGCCACTTCCGGCACAGCCGCGACCTGATCCGGGAACGGTTTGGGGCGCAACTGACCTGCCTCTTTTCCCCCCAGCACGGTTTTTTTGCCGAGAAGCAGGACAACATGATCGAATCCGCGGATATGGTCGATCCCGTCTCGGGCCTGCCTCTGTTCAGCCTCTACGGTGAGGTCCGCAAACCCACTCCGGCCATGCTGGAGCACTGCGATCTGCTGTTGGTGGATCTGGTGGACGTCGGCACCCGGGTCTATACCTTTCTCTACACCCTGGCTTACTGTCTGGAGGCGGCGGCGGAACAGGAGAAGGAGGTGGTGGTGCTGGACCGGCCCAACCCCCTGGGTGGCCTGGCCCTGGAGGGCAATATTCTGCGGGAGAGTTGCCGCTCCTTTGTCGGGCTCTACCCGATTCCCATGCGCCATGGTCTGACCCTGGGGGAGCTGGCCCTGCTGATCAACCACCGCTTCGACCTGGGCTGCCGCCTCAGCGTGATCGCCATGGCGGGCTGGCGGCGGGAGATGCTTTTCCCCGCCACCGGTTTTCCCTGGGTCTTTCCCTCCCCCAATATGCCATCTCCCCAGACCGCCTTGGTTTATCCCGGCCAGGTGATCTGGGAAGCCACCAATGTTTCGGAGGGACGGGGCACCACCTTGCCCTTTGAACTTTTCGGGGCGCCATTCTGCCGGCATGACCAGATCATGGCCGCCATCTCCCTCGTCCAGTTACCCGGTTTGCTGCTCCGCCCCCTGGTCTTTGAGCCGGTGGCCGGCAAATGGGCCGGCCAGGCCTGTGTCGGCTTTCAACTGCATGTGACCGATCCCGTCAGCTTCCGCCCCTATCGGACCACCTTGGCGCTGTTGCAGGCCATGGCCCGGCTTTACCCCGACCATTTCGCGCTGAAGCCGCCCCCCTATGAGTATGAATTTGAGCGGCCGCCCATCAATCTGGTCCTGGGGGATGAGGAGCTCTGGCCCCGGCTGGCGGCCGGAGAATCGGTGATGGACCTGGAAGAGCAGTGGCAGCCGGAACTGGCCGATTTCGACCAACTCCGCCGCGATTACCTGTTGTATTGAGGAGGTGACGGTGCACTTCGGGCAACGGTCGGACCAGGAGGAGATTGCCGGAGATCTCTTTGACGTGCCGGCCGAATGTCCTTATGGGCTGGAACAGCCGGCGGTTTACCGGCAAACCTGGTGCCCGTCGCTCTCCGGCGAACTGTTTGCCGGCCTGCTGGCCGCCGGTTATCGGCGCAACGGCAACACCCTCTACACCATGGCTTGCCCCAACTGCCGGGGCTGTGTCCCGATCCGGCTGGCGGTGGCCGACTTTGTCGCCAATCGCAATCAGCGGCGGGTCTGGCGCAGGAACCGGGATCTGATCGTCAGCCACGGCCCGTTGCAGGTCAGCGAAGAGAAGTTGGCCCTGTGCGAGCGCTTTTTAAGCCGCCGTTATCCCGAAAGAGATATCCAACGAGCTCAGCGGCGCCGGCTGGGGGGAGAGCAGCCCTTTGCCCGGGCCGTCGAGTATTACAGTGGTTTTTTCCTCAGCTCCATCACCGAAAGCTACGAGGTCGCTTACCACCTGGCCGGCAAGCTTGTCGGCCTGGCGGTGATCGATCTGGCGCCGGAGGCCTGCAACGCAGTCTATTTCTACTTCGATCCCGAGCTGGAAAAGCGCAGCCTCGGGACCATGAATATCCTCTACCTGATCGAGCTGGGCAAAAAGATCGGCTGTCGGTACCTTTATCTGGGCTACTGGATCGAGGGGGTGGCGGCCATGAGCTACAAGGCCCGCTTCAAACCCCACCAGTTGCTGCTTGCCGGTCGCTGGCAAACAGTAGAGTGACGAAGGCGATGGCGTAATCCTTTTCGTCGGCTAAAGAGATCAGGCTCCGGCCGATTCCCCGCCGCCGGCAAAACTCCTCGGCCTTGCCGCTGAAAATCAGCCGCGGCCGGCCCCGCCGGTCGTGGTCAACCGCGATATCGTGCAGCCCCAGGCCGGCGCTGAAGCCGGTTCCGAAGGCCTTGGCGGCCGCCTCCTTGGCGGCGAAACGTTTGGCCAGCAGGGCCGCCGGGCGGCCGGTTCGCCCGAAATCATCCCACTCGGTGGCGGCCAGGATGCGGTGGGCGAAGCGCTCCCCGTGGCGGGCCAGGGCCGCTTCCATGCGGGAGATTTTGACGATATCGGTACCAATCCCGTAAATCATTTTTTTATCCCACCATCAGATTGTCGATCAAGCGAACGTCACCCAGCCAGGCTGCGGCCAGAATCACCAACTGTTCATCATCGGCGGTGGCCGGGGCCAGGTCCCGCTGGCGCCGAATCTCCACATAGTCGGGCTGAAAACCCCGGTCGGTCAGCCTTTGTCGGGCCAGCTCCTGCAAAACCGCAAAATCGCTGTGGTAGTCGTCGAGTTGGGCGGCGATCTCCCGCAGGGTCAGGTGAAGGCCGGGGGCCAGGGCGCGTTCTTTTCTGCCCAGGCGATTGTTACGGGAACTCATGGCCAGGCCGTCCTCTTCCCGCACCGTGGGCAGGGCCTCTACCCTTACCGCCATATTCAGATCGGCCACCATGCGGCGGATCAGCAAAAGTTGCTGAAAATCCTTCTCGCCGAAGATCGCCAGTTCCGGCTCCACCAGGTTGAACAGTTTGCAGACCACGGTGGCGACCCCGGTAAAATGGCCGGGCCGGGAGGCCCCCTCCAGGAGTTCGCCGATTCCGGGAACCTCCACCCTGGTCGCCAGGCCGCCGTCGGGATAGATCGTGGCCGTTGTCGGGGCAAATAGGCAGTGGACGCCGGCCGCCGCCAACTTGGCCTGATCGGCTTCCGGGGTGCGGGGGTAGGCGGCCAGGTCATCGGCCCGGTCGAACTGGGTGGGGTTGACGAAGATCGAGACCACCACCCGGTCGGCCTGTTGCCGCCCTCGCTCCACCAGGGCCAGATGACCGGCATGAAGATTACCCATGGTCGGCACCAGGGCCACTGTTTCCCGGTTCTGGCGCCAGTGACGGCGAATTTGGCGCAATGGCTCGATTTCACTTACTATTTGCATGGGATTATCCATTGTAGCGGTTAATTTGTGATCGGGAGGATCTAAATTAGATAGTTAATCGGAGGCAGGGCGTCAATCGAAAAGCCGGGCCGTAAATTTTTGCGGGACCTCAAAATGGCCTTCTGGTTTTGAGCGTTTTTCGATATGCTTGCCGTAGAATGTCTATTCCAGACTGCAACAGCGGTCGAGTAGGGCCGCCGGGAGAAGGGATATGAATCTGGTCACGGCGCGGGATATCGGCAAGGAATACCAGGCCGGAGAGATACGGGTGCGGGCTTTGGTCGGGCTGAGCTTTGATATCGCTCCGGCCTCCTTCGTCTCCTTTGTCGGCCCTTCGGGCAGCGGCAAAACCACTTTGCTCAACCTGATCGGCTGCCTGGATACGCCCACCTCCGGCACCCTGACGGTGGCGGATACCGATGTCCGCAAGCTGGATCGCCGGGCCGGAGCCCGCTTCCGGGGGCGCAATATCGGTTTTATCTTTCAGGATTTCAACCTGCTGCCGGTGCTCACCGTGGCGGAAAACATCGAATACCCCCTGCAGCTGGTCCTGGAACTGCCGGCCGCTGAACGCCGCCGCCGGGTTCGGGCCCTGCTGGCGGCGGTGGAGATGGAGCCCCAGGCCGACAAGTATCCCGATCAAATCTCCGGGGGGCAGAAGCAGCGGGTGGCGGTGGCCCGGGCCCTGGTGGGCCGGCCCAAACTGGTGCTGGCCGATGAGCCCACCGCCAACCTGGATCATCAGACGGCCATGCGGGTTATCGATTTGATGAAAAGGATGCGGGATGAGTTTGCCACCACCTTCATCTTCTCCACCCACGACCCCAAGGTGGTGGGCGAGGCGGAGATCATCCACACCCTGGAAGATGGCCGGCTGCTGAAGAGCGAGAACGGCACGGGAGGGCACCATGCACAATCTGTTTAAGATCGCCCTGCGCAATCTGCTCAGATACCGGCGGCGGACCCTGCTGACCACTTCCCTGATCGCCATCGGAGTGGTCTTTGTGCTGTTATTCGTGGCGGTGACCGGTTCCTTCAAGAATATGATGATCGCCCAGACCACCGACTCCATGCTCGGCCATCTTCAGGTTCATCGTAAAGGCTATGTGGCCTCCATCGACAACCTGCCCCTTAATCTCAATCTCAAGGGCGAGGGGCTGGCCAAGCTGGAAAAGATCCTCGACGGCCGACCGGAGGTGGAGGCGTGGTCGCCCCGGATCAAGTTCGGGGCGATGTTCAGCACCTTTGTCGAAACCACCAATATCCGCTTAAACGGGATCAACCCGGCCCGGGAACTGGCCACCGTGCCGCTGCTGGCCGCCCGGTTGCTGGAAGGTGAGGCCACCCTGGACCCGGGCCGGATCTGGATCCCCGAACTGTTGGCCCGGGGGATGAAGGTGGCGGTGGGGGATACGGTGGTGGTGGTCGCCACCAACCAGGATGGTTCGGTAAACGGCCGCCAGCTGGTGGTGGCTGGGATTCTGGAGAGCGCCACCGGCCCCGGCGGTCGGGATGGTTATCTCCATATCGAGGACGCGGCGGCGATCCTGCGCCTGACCGCGCCCGAGACCAGCGAAGTCGCCATCCGCCTGCATGATTTTAAGCGCCTGCCGGCCTTTGCCGCCGAACTGGACGTCCTGCTGGCCCAAGAGCTGAACCAGCAGGGCAAGCCGATCTATGAGCTGCATACCTGGGAAAAGCTCTCTCCCTTTTACAATATCGCCCGGATGATCGAGGTGATGACCTTCTTCGTCAAACTGATGCTGATCGCCATTGTCCTGGTCAGCATCATGAACGTGATGATCATGGCGGTATATGAACGGATCCGGGAGATCGGCACCATGGCCGCCATCGGCACCCTGCCCGGGCGCATTCTGGCCATGTTCATGCTGGAGGGTTTCAGCCTCGGGGTGGTGGGGGCGGCAGGCGGCGGCCTGTTTGGCCTGCTGCTGATCAAGCTGCTCAACCTGGCCGAGATCAGCTACGATTTCGGCCGGCAGCAGGGGCTGATTCTCCAGGCTGAAATCGCCTGGGGGGAGCTGGCCCTGATTTCCTTGATCGTGGTCGCGGGCGCGGTTCTGGCCAGCCTGCAACCGGCCTTCAAGGCATCCCGGCTCGACCCGATCAAGGCCCTGCGCCATGTCTGATTTTGCCAAGGAGAAAATTGTGCCGCGCCTGCTTATCACCCTCTGTCTCCTGCTTCTGGCCTCACCGGCCGCCGCTTTGACCGCCGACGAGGTACTGGCCCGGGTGGATCGCAACCTCCAGCCCGAAACCGCCGAGATGTACCGCAAACTGATCAATATCGATCCCGACGGCAGCCGCAAGGAGTTTGTCCTCTATAGCCTGCGCAAGGGGCGGGATCGGACGGTGGCCCTCTTCCTCTCCCCGGCCAGCGAAAAGGGCCGGGCCACCCTGCGCCAGGATGACAATATGTGGCTCTATATCCCCGAGGTGGGCCGACCCATCCGGATAACCAGTCTGCAATCGGTGGTGGGCGGGGTTTTCAATAACTCGGATATCCTGCGGCTGGACTACCAGAGCGAGTACGAGCCGGTGGCCCTGACCGAACAGGGTGATAACTACCTCCTGGAGTTGGAGGCCAAAAGCGGGGCGGTGGCCTACGATAAGCTCTTGATGGTCGTGGACAGGCAGGCCCTGGTGCCCACCGAGATCGAGTGCCGTACCGCCGACGGCATGCTGATCAAAACCCTGCGCTACAGTGAGCTGAAGGATTTTGGCGACGGGGTTATGCGCCCCTCGGTGCTGGAGACCGAAAGCCCGCTCTATCTGGGGTACCGCTCGGTGATGATCTGGGGCCAGATCACCCCCCGGGAACTGTCCGATGAAATTTTCACCCTCTCCTACCTGCCCCGGGTGGAAGAGCTGCGATGAGGTTGTGGCTGGGCGGCGGCTGGCTGCTGCTGGTCTTGCTGGCCGCTGCCCCGGCCGGGGCCGATCCCTACGATTTTGACTTCGACCTGACCGCCTTCGAGCCCAGCCCCTTCTCCTGGGGCGGGTATGCCGAGATCAAGGGGGAACATTTCAGGCTCAACCAGGAGGGGGCATTCTACAAGCTGCGCTACTATCGCGAGCCCCGCTCCAATCTCAACCGGCTCAGCCCCGCGTTCCAGCTTGAGGGAAGCTACCGCTACGGGAGCGCGGTTTTGCGGGGCAAGGCCCGGACCACGGCCTGGTGGGATGAGCTGGGGCGGGAGGAGCAGAGCGATCTGCTGGAAGGTTATCTCAGCCTCACTCCGGAACCGAGCCGGAGCCTGGATCTGGGCAAGAAGGTGACGCGCTGGGGAACGGGCTACGCCTTCAACCCGGTGGGCTTTGTCGAGCGGCCCAAGGATCCGGACAACCCCGAGGAGTCACGGGAGGGTTTTGTGACGGCGGGTCTGGAGTTTACCCAAAGCCGGGTCGGCCGGTTGCGCACCGTTTCCCTCAGCCTGGTCGCCCTGCCGGTGACCCGGGAGCTGAACGAGGATTTCGGGTCGGTTGACAACCTTAACCTGGCGGCCAATCTCTACCTGCTCCACCGCGACACCGATATCAACCTGTTGGCCTTTACCGGCAACAGCCGCTCCACCCGCTTCGGCGTGGCCGCGGGCCGCAACCTGCAAACCAATTTCACCATCCACGGCGAACTGGCCCATATCCCCCGGCAACCCTTCCAGACCCTGCAGGCTGATGGAACCGTGGCGGTGGGCACAGCCAGCGTAACCAGCTATCTGTTGGGGCTGCGTTATCTTACCGCCCGGCAGTTGACGATCATTGCCGAATATTATCACAACGGCGGAGGCTATCGCTCGGAAGAGCTGGACCGTTTTTATGACTTGGTCCGGGAGGGCCATGGGGAGTATCTGGCCACCGGTGCCTCCACCACCCTGGCGCGGGCGGCCTCCCTGGCCTCCGGTTACGGGATTCCCCTGGCTGGCCGCGACTACCTCTATACCCGCTTGAGCTGGCGGGAGCCGGCCGATATTCTCTATTTTACCCCGGCCTTAACCCTGATCATCAACCTGGACGACCACAGCTCCTCGCTGAGCCCGGAAGTTAGCTACACCGGCTTCACCAACTGGGAAGGGCGTTTGCGCTTCACCCTGCTCAGCGGGGATGGGGGCAGCGAGTATGGCGAAAAGGCCAATCGCCACCGCCTGGAGCTGCGGCTGCGGCGTTTTTTCTGAGGCGCCGGCAACCCCACCCCACTTCTTAGGCCGCGGGCTGGCCAGCCACCCGGTTACGACCGTTTTCCTTGGCCCGGTAGAGGGCCTGGTCCGCCAGGGCCACCAGTTGCCTGGGGCTCTCTACGGCGGGGGTAAGGGAGCTGACCCCGACGCTGACCGTCAAGGGGGTGCCGGGGAAACGCTTGCCCAGGAGGATGCCGAGCTTTTCGATCTCCCGGCGCAGGCGTTCGGCGAAATTAAGTCCCTCCTCATATCCGGTGCGGTTGAGGATGATCAGGAACTCTTCTCCGCCGTAGCGTCCCACCTGGTCCGAAGGTCTGGTCAACTTCCTGGCGGTGGCGCCCAGCAACTCCAGAATGCTGTCCCCGGCCTGATGGCCGAAGCGGTCGTTGAACTTCTTGAAATGATCTACGTCGAACATGGCCAGCGAGAGGGGGGTTGCTTCGGCGGTGGCGGCGGTGTAGGCCTTGACCAGCATGGCATCCAGGGCGTCTCTGTTGCTTACCCCGGTGAGCCCGTCCATGGTGGCCCGCCGGGAAACCTCGGCGAAACGGCGGGCATTCCCCAGGGCCATCCCCAACTCGTTGGCCACGATGGCCACGGCCTGGAGGGCGCCGGGACGGATCGGTTTGCCCGAGCGGCAGTTGTCCATGCCGATCAGGCCCAGGACCCGGTTGTTGTTGGCAAAGGGCACCAAGCCAACTTCCCGGGCCCGCAGCTTGTTCAGGGCCTCGGTTTCACCGCTGTCGGCACCGGTGATCAGCACCGGCTCCCGGTTGCGCAAAGAGGAGAGGAGCGCGCCGGAGAGGGGGTTGATGGCCAGGGTGCAGGCGGTGAGGTCCACGCCTGAGTCAACCGTGTCCAGGGCGTTGGTTATTTGCAGACTGCGGCTCTCTTGGTCAACCCGCATGAGATAGAGGCGGTCCAGGTCAAAGTCCCGGTGGATGGAGGTCAGGGTGGAGGTGATGATCTCTTCGGAGTCCAGGCTGCGATGGGGGCTGGTCAGGCTGGCGCGCATCCTGGTCAACTCGGAGTTGACCTCGTTTTGCTCCTGTTCCCGGGCATAATAGAAACGGGTGTTCATCCTGGCCAGGCGCAGGTTGGTCCGGAGCAAATTCTCCCGCAGTTCCTCCAGGGAGGGGAAGGAGAACTGGTAGAAATCGGCCGCGCTTTTGATCTCTTGATCCATGCGCCGGATCATCTCCTGCAGGTTGAGCCGCTCCAGGTCTATGATCTCCTCCACTTCGGGCTGGAGAATGGGGTGGCCCAGGAGGTTGACCGAACCGTTTTTCTGGGTCCAGGCGATGAAGTTGGCCAGGGAAACGCTGGCCACCAGCAGGGCCTGGTCCGCCGACAGGTTGAGGTGGCTGAAGCGTTGATGATGGAGGCGGATGGCCAGGATGATCCCTTGGGGGATATCCCATTCGGAGCAGAAAAAGGCGCCGACCTCGTCGTGGCTCAGGCCGATCAGGGCCCGTTCCTCCTCCACCAGCAAACCGTCGGAGCGGGAGATGTTGTTGTTGAGAAAGTCCCGGTAGCTGATGCGGCCATATACATCCAGGATGATCTTGCCGATATCGTGGAGCAGTCCCGCCACATATACTTCCTGGGGTTCGGGGTGGCCCAGGCTTTCAGCAAAGGCCATGCTCAGGGCGGCCACGGAAAGGCAGTGGCGCCAGAAGAAGATCCGGTCGAAGGCCAGGCCGTGCTGGGAGGGCACCAGCTGTTCAAAGAGGGTCACCTCCAGGGCCAGGGTGCGGATGGTGGAGAAGCCCAGCAGGACCACGGCTTGCTGTACCGAGGAGATTTTACGGGGCAGGGCGTAGGCGGCCGAGTTGATGATCCGCAGCACCTTGGCGGTCAGGGCCGGATCGGTCTCCACCACCCGGGCCAGATCCAGGGATGAGGATTGGATATCGCTGGTAAGTTTGAGCAGCTTGAGGGCCACCACCGGCAGGCTGGGCAGCTCATTGACCGGCCGGTCGAGGACTGTCGCAACCGTTTTGGGTTGGGGCAGCAGGGAAGGGATCTCCTGCACGGATAGCTCCTTTATCTCACACGGGCCGATGAAAGCCGCCCTTGTTGTTCAAGTATTGAGATGATTATCAGCAAGCGGGGCCTATCGCTGTTAGGGTAACAGAAACATAAATACCGGCCAATGGCAAGAGATCAGGCTGGTGATCAATGCCGGTGGTTGGGGTTATTTTTTAATATTGCAAACCCGGCTTTCCAATTTCCCTGCAAACTGCGGAGTCAGCCGGGATACTGGGTTTAAAATCGGCGGTCTTCCAACCTTCGGCACAGGAGAAAAAAACAATGAAAAGAGCCGTCTCTCTTCTTATGACCATGTCGTTATTGCTCCTCGGCGGCTGCAGCGGCAGCGACGGCACCCAGGGACCGGCGGGACCGGTCGGACCCTCGATGCCGGTGATCCAAAGCCTTTGGGCCACGGGATTGCCCGCGGCTCCGGGGGGATCGGTGACCGTGGGGGTTGATGCCCAGAGTGCCGACGATTCGGCCCTGGTCTACGCCTGGAGCGTTTCCGACGGTTTTGAACTGGTGAGCGGGAGCGGCACCGAGCAGCTCACCCTTACCCCGGTCTGGTTTGTCAGCGGCAGGGTGGAGGTGACGGTCAGTGACGGCCAGGGCGGCGCGGCAACCGGCGCGGTTTCGGTCTCCGCCCGGGACGGTAACTGGGGTTGGGCCGGGACGATCGAAAGCAGCGTCAACCATGCCTACGCTCCCCAGGTGGCCATGGATGGAGGCGGCAACGGCCTGGCGGTCTGGATGCAACATGACGGCACGGCTGACAGCATCTACGCCAGCCGGTTCGAATAGGGCGGTAAGAGTAAGGGGGCGGGATCCGGCGGGAACTTCAGCGCTCAACCACTCCTGGTCGCGGCCACGACCAGGAAGGCATTTTGCCCCCGGCCTGCCCGTAGTGGTTCGATCTCCCGCGTCTCAGTTAGGGGCTGGGCCAGGGTCTGGCCCCAGGCGCTGATCGAGAAGCCGGCGTCGAGCAGCAGTCGTGCCACCTCGTCCGCGGAATAGAAAGTGGCGTCACGGTAGAATACATTTTCTGCCTGATGTGCCAAATAGTTTTGTCCCAAGTCGCTCTCCCGGTCAACGAAGCCGATCACCAGGCGCCCGCCCGGTTTGAGCACCCTGCGCGCCTCCGCCAGCATTCGGGCCGGAGAGTCCACAAAGCAGATGCTGGTCACCGACAGGGCGTGGTCGAAACTGCCTTCCGCGAATGGCAGATTTTCAGCCGTGCCTTCCACCACCTCGATACCCCGCGCTGCGGCGTAGACGAGCATCGCCGGGGAGGGGTCCACCCCCACCTGTACCCCCAGCGGCGCGGCGAAGCGACCGCTACCCACCCCGATCTCGATTCCGCGCCCTTCCCAGGGCACGAACGGTCGCAGGGCGAGCAACTCGGAGATATAGGCGGCCTCATGTGTTTCAAACCACTGCTCGTAGCGTTGATGGTGCGTCTCAAAAGCGGCTTCTCTGGGCATGGGAAAGTACCTTCCTTTTTCACCCGTCTACTTGACGGGAAAGCTTGCGTGTTGACTTTGGATGCGATGCTCTCCATGGCTTAATGGGGGTTGCTCATCCAGAAACTCAAGCAGTTGGGGAGGGGTGCTGATCAGGGCGTCGGCGCCGTTTTGCCGCAGCTCTTCGGCAGGGCGGAAGCCCCAAAGGACCCCGATCGCGAACATGCCGGACCGTTTGGCGGTCTGCATGTCGATACCACTGTCGCCGACAAAAAGAAATTCCGCCGGCGGTAGGTTCAGTTCCTCCGCCAAGGCCAGGGCGCCGGCGGGGTCGGGTTTTCTGGGGGTGTCGGCCCGGGCGCCGCGCACGATGGCGAAACGGTGGGGCGCCAGCAACTCCCGCACGGCCTGTTGAGTGAACTCGTCCGGTTTGTTGGAGAGCACGGCCATAGTGATCCCCCGGCGGTTCAGGGTGGTCAGCAGGGCGGGAATCCGCGGGTAGGGCAGGGTCTGCTTGCGCCAGTTGCGGCCATATTCCTCTCTCATGGCTGCCAAGGCGGTTTCCTGGGTTTCCGCATCTCGCCTTGTCGGCGGCAGGGCCCGGTTCACCAGGGTAGCGATCCCTTCGCCGACCATGTAGCGGTAGGCCTGGCGGGGATGCTCGGGCAGTTTAAGCCCGGCCAGTACCCGATTCATCGCATCGGCGATATCGGCCAGGCTGTCCAGCAGGGTGCCGTCCAGATCGAAAATTATGGCTCGGGCTTGCGGCATGGCGATCTCTCAGGCCCCAAACATTAGCCCGATCTCGGCCCAATGGGAAGGGGGAACCTCGCGGGCCAGCTTGAGCAGGACCTCCTTGTTGACCACCGAAGCCCGGGCCGGCGGCCCAGTCTCTTCCGGCTTGGGTGCCTCCGTTTTCGGTTCCTCGGATTTACCCCCCTCCGGTTGGAACAGATCCGGCTGCCGCCCTTCGGGCTTCCCCGATACCACCGCCACCTCTTCCTCTTGCTCAAACATTGTCATCATCCATTTCCTCTTTTCAGGGGTTGGCCATGCCAGGTTGTTGCCGATCAGATCGCGCACAACCCGGCCCGGCAGGTAATGACTGCCCTCCACAAAAATCAAACACTCTTCCAGGGAGTTCTTCTCTTCCGCCAGCTCTTCGTTACGCTGGTCGATCTGCCGCTGCTGGCTGGTCAGCTCCTCGTTGAGTTTACCGATCTCGGCGTTGGTTTTGCTGATGAACTGGCGGGTGGTTTCGTCGGTGGACTCAATTCTCTCCTCGGCCAGGCGGAGCTTGCGCTGCTGAACGAGCCAGACCAGCCCGCCGCCAGCCAGACAGATATTTTGCAGGGTTTTGTCCAGACCTTCGAGGTCCGGTCCCTGGAGCAGGGCGACAACCGGCTCGTCGGCCCGGCCGACGAAGGCGTGCCGCTCCTTGATGCCCCGCACCAGATCGCGGGAGAGTTGCACTTCCGGATGATGCTGGCCGATCAGGTCATGCGGGAGCTTCCCAGGTCGATTCCCAGCAGGAGTTGTTCCCCGTTATGCCCCTGTTCAGACATCCTCACCCCTACCATTGGTTTGATCGGCCCGGATATCGTTTTCGGCACGGACAATGCCCGCGATATAAGGAGATGATCCCGGCAAGCGGACTAGCTGATCCTAGTTGCAAGACCAGGTGATGTCAACACCAAAAAGTCCCGGAGGCCCGGCCGGCGTTAGGGGTGGCGATGGCTTGCTGAAACGATTATAGTTTTCAAGTTGAACATTGGCTCACCGGTCGGCGTCGCGGACGTTATGGCCGGTTGTTTTCCGGCCCCGGCCGGATTGATTGGAATCTCGACAGGGTGGGGTGACTATAGATGGATCTGCATCGACTGGAGGTGTTCTGCCGGGTTGTCGAGTTGAAGAGCTTTACCAAGGCGGCCGAGGCCTCCTTTCTCTCTCAGCCCACGGTGAGTGAACACCTGCGCACCCTGGAGGAGATCCTGGCGGTCAAGCTGGTGGATCGCCTGGGGCGCGAGGTACTGCCCACTCCCGCCGGCAAGATCCTTTACGACTACGCCCGCCGGATCCTGCGGTTACGTAACGAGGCGGTGGAGGCGATCGCCAACCACAGCGGCCGCTATGCCGGCCATCTCTGGGTGGCGGCCGGCACCATCCCTGGCACCTATCTGCTGCCGGAGTTGATCGGCCGGTTCAAGGAAAGCTACCCCGAGGTGCTGGTCACCGTCAAGATCGCCAATTCCCGCCAGGCGGCCGAGCTGGTGGTGCAGGGAGATTGCGAGTTCGGGGTGGTGGGGGCCCGCTGGAACGAGGCGGTTTTGGAGTGGGAACCGCTTTTTGCCGATGAATTGAGCCTGGTGGTCCGCCATGATCACCCTTGGGCTGGGCGGGGCGAGATCGAACCGGTCGAACTGGCCGAGCCCCCTTTTATTGACCGGGAGCGGGAATCGGGGACCCGCAAGGTGATGCACGAAATTCTCCAGCGCCATGGCCTGGAGGTTGACAAACTGCGGGTGATTGCCGAGATGGGCAGCACCGAGGCGGTTTGCCAGAGCGTCAAGGCCGGGATCGGGGTGGCGATTCTCTCCCGGCAAGCGATTCGCGATGATCTGGCCTGCGGTTCGTTAGCCGAGGTGGCCATCAGGGGAGTCAACTTCACCCGGCCCTTCTATCTGGTGCGACGGCGCAAACGCCAGCCCTCCCCCATTGCCGCCCTCTTTCTCGATTTCCTCAAAAGCAACTCCGGCGGTTGATCGACAACCTTTTCATCTCCTGTTTACCGCTTTTTTCTATAGAAAATGCCGTACTTTATAGAAAGTAACTATTGGACGCTCCCGTTATTTCCTGGTTAGTTCACCGTTAAGCAGCCCCTGTGGTCCCACAGTTGTGGTATCGGGTCGTGAAGGCTTGCCAGAAACCAAACTAAAGGAGGGCGTTGCCGTGCGAAAGAGAACAAAATTCCTCACCCTGCTGATCCTGTCGTTAGTCATATCCACTCTACTGGCGGCCTGCGGGGACCGGGGTAAGCAGACTGGGGGGGAGCTCCCGTTTAAGAGTGAGATATTCTTCGTCGGCTCCTCCAGCATGGCCCCCGTCATCTCGCAGCTGGCCGATCAGTTCACCAATCAGTTTCGCACCTGGGACCAGGTGGACCCCGGCTTGCCGGCGGCGGAGATCAAGATCAGTGTCGCCACTGGCGGCTCCGGGGCCGGGGCCAAGGCGGTGCTGGACGGCACTGCCGACTTCGGGATGCTGGCCCGCGATACCCGGGAGGAAGAACGTGGCGCCCTGGCCAATTATCGGGAGATCAAAATCGGGATGGATGCCCTGGTGATCGCGGTTAAGCAGGATAATCCCCTGGCTCGGCAACGCCGGGATATTGGAGCGGCCGAACTGCGCCAGATCTTTGCCGGGGAGATCAGCCGCTGGAATGAGCTTGATCCCGCCCTGCCGGCCAAGGAGATCGTGCTGCTGGTGAGGGATGTGGGCGGCGGCGCCCACGAGGTTTTCCAGAAAGCGATCATGGGAAAGTCGGATTTCAGTGACCGGGCCGTGCAGGTGCACTCCATGCCGAGCCTGGTGAGCCGGCTGGCCGGCAATCGCCAGGCCATCGGCTACGCCTCCTACGGAGTTGCCGACCAGTTTCGTGAAGAGCTGGCGGTTTTCAGCCTGGACGGGGTGGTTCCCTCGGCCGAGAACATCATGAACGGCAGTTACCCGGTGGCCCGCCCTCTGGTGCTGGTCTGGAACGGTGAGCTTAGCGCCGCCGAGCAGGCCTTCCTCGACTACATTCGCTCGCCGGCGGGAGCGCGGGTGATCACCGAAATGGGCTTTTTGCCCCTGCCGTAACGCAACTGGTTGTCCGGATTGCTTCATTGTCGTTTTGAAAAACTGTTTGCCGCAACCGTTAAAGGCCTGACGGTTGCGGCACTGTTTATCCTGCTCTTTATCATTCTCTTTATCCTGAAGGAGTCGCTGGTGGTGTTTCGGCAGGTCTCCATCGGCGACTTTATTTTCGGTGGTCAGTGGCGACCGGTTTCCCTCAATCTGCGTTTGGGGCTCTGGCCCATCCTGACCGCCAGTCTTGTTCTCTCCGCCCTGGCCCTGGCGCTGGCCCTGCCTCCCGCCGTCGGCGCCGCCCTCTTCCTGGCCCACGTCTGCCCGGATCGATTGGGTCGGCCCCTGCGCTCCCTGATCGCCATCATGGCCGGCATCCCCTCGGTGGTTTACGGCTTTGCCGGGGTGGTGCTGCTGCTGCCCATCCTGGAGCGGCTTTTCAAGATGAGTTCCGGTGATTCCCTGCTGGCCGGGGGGATTGTCCTGGGGGTGATGATCCTGCCCTTTATTATTGCCACCACCACCGAGAGCATGGAGGCCGCGGCCCAGGGGCATTCGGTGGTTTCCCGGGCCATGGGGGTGTCGCGTTGGTATATGTTGCGGCGGCTGGTGCTGCCCGTTTCCCGGATGGGGATCATCGCCGGGGCGGTTTTGGGGGTTTCCCGGGCCATGGGGGAGACCATGGCGGTGATCATGGTGGTGGGCAACTCGCCCTTGCTGCCCACCGAGCTGCTGGGCCGGATTAAGCCCATTCCGGCCCTGATCGCCTTGGAGATCGGTTCCGCCCCCTTGGGCAGTATCCACTATCATGCCCTGTTCGGAGCGGGTTTTGTGCTGCTGGTGCTGCTGCTGGCGATCAACCTGCTTTTCTATTTTTTACGTAAACGGCTGGTATCCTGAGGCGCTTTATGCTTAAAAACTGGCAAGATCGTTGCCTGCAGGCCTGGCTCTATTTCTCGATTCTGCTGGTGGTCGGGACGGCCCTGCTGACCATGGGCTATATCTTGGTCAAGGGTTGGTCGGCCATTACTCTGGATTTTCTCTTTTCCGCCCCCCGGGGCATGCCCCTGGGCAAGGAGGGAGGGGTGTTTCCCGCCCTTACCGGTTCTTTGGCTCTGGGTCTGCTCAGCATGCTGATTGCCTCCCTGCTGGGGCTGGCCACCGCTCTTTATCAGCATCTCTACTGCAGCTCGCCGCGGGTTTATTCCCTGATCCGCCTGGTGGTGCAATGCATTGCCGGAATTCCCTCCATTGTGCTGGGGCTCTTCGGCTACACCTTTTTCGTGGTCTCGCTGGGTCTGGGCCACTCCCTGCTGGCGGGGGGGTTGACTCTCTCTCTGATGATCTTCCCCGTGGTTGCCATCAATACCGATAAGGCCCTGACGGAGGTGCGGCCGGAGCAGACCCTGGCCTCCTATGCCCTGGGTGTTCCCCGTTCCTACACCTTTTTCCACATCATCTGGCCGGAGCGCAAAAACGATATTATCTCCGGTATCCTTCTGGGTACGGTTTACGCCATGGGGGCCACCGCCCCCATCATGCTGACGGCGGCGGTGCTGTCGGCCCCCTCGCCGGGCTCGCTGTTGCGGCCGGTGATGGCCTTGCCTTACCATCTCTATATTCTGGCCTCGGAGCGGATCTCCATGGAAAACGCCTACGGCACCGCCCTGGTCTTGCTGCTGCTGCTTTTTGCCGGTTACGGGGCGGCCTTTCTGCTTTTTGGCCGGCGGGGGGAGGGGAGAGAGTGAATAGCGTAATGGAACTCAGGGGTTGGCATGTTTTTTATGGGGAGACCCCCGTATTAAAGGGGATCAATCTCCGCTTTCCGGCTCGGCAAATCACCGCCCTGATCGGACCCTCGGGCTGCGGCAAAACCACCCTGCTGAAATCACTAAACCGCCTGCTGGAAGAGGAGCCGTTGGCCCGGGCCGAAGGGGAGATCCTCTTTAACCGACAACCCATCAATGCCATCCCCCCTGAAACCCTGCGGCGCAAGGTGGGGATCGTTTTTCAGACTCCAACTCCCTTTCCCTTTTCCATCGAGAAAAACATGGTTTACGCCCTTAATTTCCACCGCCGTCTGGGTCGGGAGGAGAAGAGGGCACTGGTGGCGGAAAAGCTTGAACTGGCCGGGCTGTACGACGAGGTGAAGGATCGTTTAAAGCTGGCCGCCAGCAAGCTTTCCGGGGGACAGCAGCAGCGACTCTGCATCGCCCGCTCCCTGACCCTGGACCCGGAAGTGCTGTTGCTGGACGAGCCCTGCTCCGCCCTCGATCCCCGTTCCACCGCCCGGATTGAGGAAACCCTGCAACGGCTGGCCCGGGAGATGACCATTATTATCGTGACCCACAATCTGGCCCAGGCCCGCCGCATCGCCCACCATGTCGCCTTTATCTCCGAGGGCCGCTTGGTGGAGGAAGCCCCGGCGGAGCAGTTTTTTGTTCAGCCGCA